>JAZSOJ010000071.1:0-16722 GCA_045536855.1 Clostridia bacterium
AGGTTGTAAAGTAAATTAATATGAAACCGAAGCGGTACTGGAGCAATTTTCCCGTGGTGGTTTTTCAGTCGTACCTGAAGGCTCCCCTGCCGACGTGTATATTATCAACACGTGCACTGTAACCTCACTGGGCGACCGCAAATCACGGCAGATGATTCGCAGAGCAAAGCACGAAAACCCTGATGCTATCATTGTGGTTATGGGTTGCTATGCGCAGACCGCCGCCGACGAGGTGGCAGCACTCCCCGAGGTCGATTTGGTCATTGGGGCCAACAGTCGCTCGCAGATTTTTACATTGACCGAAGAATTTTTGAAAAAGAAAGAACGACAGATTGTCGTACATGATATTTCAAAGCTGTCCGAGTTTGAGGACTTATCCATTACTCACTACGAAAACCGCACTCGTGCCATTATGAAGGTGCAGGAGGGATGCAATCAGTTCTGCTCCTACTGCATCATCCCATATGCACGGGGCCGAATTCGTTCCCGCTCGTTAGAAAGTGCCGTAGGGGAAGCCCGACGGCTTGCAGACAGCGGTTTTTCCGAGATTGTATTAGTGGGTATTCATCTTGCCTCTTACGGAAAAGATACTAAAAAAGCAGACCTTTTGGATTTGGTGCAGGCGATTAGCAAAATCGACGCTATCCGTCGCATCCGCCTTGGTTCTTTAGAACCAACCCTGTTTACCGAGGAGTTTACAAAGGCAGCTGCCGCTATCCCCAAGTTGTGCCATCATTTCCATCTGTCCCTGCAAAGCGGCTGTGATGAAACGCTTGCCCGCATGAACCGAAAATATACCACGAGCGAGTATCAAGAAGTGTTAGACCGCATCCGAACATGGATGCCCGATGCTGCAATCGCCACTGATATTATGGTGGGTTTCCCGCAGGAAACGGACGATGAATTTGAAGCAACCTGTCGGTTTGCAGAAGAAATCCATCTTGCCGATGCACATATTTTTAAATATTCCATCCGCAAGGGAACCCATGCGGCGAAAATGGACGGACAAATCTCGCCCCAGGTGAAAGAAAGACGTGCAAAAAAGCTTTCTTCCATCACACGCCGGACGCAGCAGGAATTTTTAAATCGTTTTATCGGCACGGAGGCCGAGGTCTTATTTGAACAGTATCATCAAAAGAAAAAAGGATTTTATGAAGGAAAAACAGGAAACTATATCACCGTCTGTGTTCCCGGAGACGACTCGCTTGAGGGCGCTTTCCGCCGTGTTCGTCTTCTGGAAGAGAGAGACGGTGTGCTCTATGGGGAAATTATAAGAGAGGATTGAGACTATGGCTGACAACACACAAAAAAAGTCTCTTTGGAAAAACCCCCTTTGCTATGTGATATTAGGGGTTGTTCTTCTTTTGTATTTTGCCGTAATAGGATTGTTTCGGGTATCTCCTCTTGCCGACGCAAAAAAGCTCAGTCTCGCCGGATACAGTTTTCTGCTCCCCCGCCAATGGGAGGTCCGATTGGAACAAGAAGTCGCCGTCTTTTATGCCGATGATGAAAACGGTGCTCCTGTCGGTATGGCAAAGCTTTTAAACCGCAAACTGACCCCGCAGGAATTCGGAAAGATATTTTCCTTTGAAACCGTCGCAAGCGAAGAACATACCCTTAGCGGCTACCCTGCCCCTCTTTTTATGCAACGCTACCACGAGGACGGTGGCGCGAAAATTCTCTATGTATTTTCCGAGCTGCCCAATCCCGCACCCTACAATGTTGCTGTCTATTTTGAAGAAAGTACTGTTGAAAAAGGACAAATCGAAAGCATCTTAAAAAGCTTCTATATTCCCGATGCCGGCAGTCGTCCACCAGAGAAAAATATCCCTGCACCACCGGAAGAAGCCGCACAAAAAGATTCCTTTTACACCGTTGAAAAAAACGGAGAAATAACCATTTTCTTCCCCGAGCGTTTAGAAAATGCCATAACAGAAATTCAATCAGGTCATCCGACCTCGCTTCGAATGCTTTCCTATCGCATCGAGGGAAACACCTGGATTTTAGAGGATTGGAAACATATCGATTATGACGGAGAGAAAACCAGGCTCTATCGCTACTATCAGATGCAGGACGGCCTGTATGGATATAACAATAATCCCACCGAGCTTAGAGATATTCAACTCACAAAAGATGAAGAAACAAACATGGTGTTGTTGACGGCTATAGATGTGAATAAAGGATCGCTCGCTGAGCCAATTGTAAGCTACCCTATAAATTCACCAAAAGCAAATGCCGTTGGCTCATTCGGCGACATTTCATCCTCGGAAGATGTGGCAGGAAACATCGTATTTTCCTCCTCGATCACCATCCACTCGGGACAGAAAGTCACCCATCCCCGCACGGGAAAAAAGGTGGTCGTTGATCCGTATGCGAAACGATATGGGTATGCACAGTATCTGGATCAGCCCATCCGTTGTAAAATCTATCGCACAAAGGACGGATACCGAGCCGTTGCTTCCTGTAAAGGAACGGTACTGCTCGAGCAGTATTTAAGAACCGAACGGGATAAAGACTATGCTATCAGCGTGATTAAAGCCTATGGCGGTTAAAAAAGAGGGTCTGTTGTTACAGACCCTCTTCTTTATATTTCCTTCTCTTCGCCCTTTTCTTTCAGGCATTCCAGCACTTGTATCAATTTACTTGGCATCGGTACACCAATATCGCCCGCATTTTCCAAAATGGAAATGCCCTCATTGGCAATATAAAAACCAATAACAAACGAACGAATATCAGGCGCTCCCACCGTTTGCCCGACAAGATGTGCCACAGCGATGACAGCTAAAGTCATCACCTTTTTTAATAGACCGTTAAATCCAACACGACTGGATACGGTTTTTTTTAATACCGCTGACCAAACGCCGCTTAAGTAATCTAACAGCATTAAGATTAAAAGCACCGATAACACAGTGTCAAGCCCTCCGAATATAGCCGTCAGCATTGCGCAAATTGCACCTCCTGCCATTTTTACCCACATCATCAGCGTATCCATATCAATTCTCCTTACGCATTTCTTTCTCTTAAATACTGAAGTGTTTTGCGTGCAAGCCAATAGAGTCTCCCACTGGAATTTTTGCGCATCTCTTCTTCCA
Source organism: Clostridia bacterium (assembly GCA_045536855.1). GTDB lineage: Bacteria > Bacillota > Clostridia > UBA1381 > UBA9506 > RGIG1666. The sequence continues at coordinate 3,093 of JAZSOJ010000071.1, forward strand.
TTCCCTTGCCGTCAGACACAAGACCTCGGCGTTCATATTCCCGTACAATGTCAGAAATATCAGTTAACTCTTCCGTATTTTTGGGCTTTAACCCTGTCATCCCCTCAAAAATCGCATCGGCAAATTTCTCCGGCGACGTTTTCAAAAGCCAGGCATCGTTTTCATTATCAATGAAAGCCGTTTCCACCAAAAACGCATCACATTTGGTCAGGCGCAGAACGCCCAAATCGGGGCGTTCTTTGACCCCACGGGAGATAAGACCCAGATTCTTTACCAGGGTATTCTGAACCCTGTTTGCCATTTCTGATGCACCGCCCAGTTTTGAATAAACCAAGGTCTCTGCCCCTTTTCCCCCACCGGCGTTACAATGAATGGAAACGAACAAATCTGCACCCCATTCATTTGCCATTTTTGCCCTCAGATTGATGCTTTCTCTCGATGTTTTTCCGACATTTTCCTCCATCTTGTTGCGGCTCATTTTAACTATATGCCCCGCCTCTTCTAAGAGCGTACGCAAACGCTGGGAAATCACAAAACTGATTACTTCTTCCCTGAGGCCAAAACCGTTTGCCCCCGTGCCCAAGCCGGAATAATTATGACCCGCATCAAGAAATATCTTCATTTTCCGTCTCCTCTTTATTTTCCGTCTCGATTGCAGTCACGCCGTCAATAACCGCCAAATCCTCGACGGTAAGCACTTCTTTTTCAAACCAGCCGAGGGCGTAGCGGTTGACCTTGTACGCCGCCTCGTTTTTCGCCATTTCCTTTAAAGTTTTCATCACAAAAGTTTTTAAGTCAAACATCAGATAACTCCTCCCATCGCAACAATTGCATTTTTCAGTTCTTCATACGCACTGCTCAAATCCCTGTGATACCGCATCCCTACGGGCGAATTTTCATTGCTTTTCACCGATACGGTTCCGCTCGTCGAAAGAGACAATAGTCGTTTCCCCGCCTCCGTATCGGTAATGTCCGTTTCTGTCGGAGTCGTGAAAAAATATAGCGTTAAGGGCACAGAACTTTCTGCATTATAAACCGACAACCAGTTTTGAAATGCAGTCTTTCTTTCTTCTGCGGTCATATCATCTGTAATACCAATATCGCTGTTTAAAAACGCAAGCTTCGCATACTTTGCATAGGATCCGGCATAACCGAGAGCCAAGTTTTGCGGACGTGTCGCACCGGCTCCGGTTTTGACCTGCGGTGAGATGACCGCAAATTTTAACGGATTGCTCCCACCGGATATCGACGGGATTACGGTAATTCCTTGCTCCCCTTTAGGGAGAAGATACACAAACGTGTTCTCTGCGTCAATTCGACCCGCAATGCAGGTCGTTTTTTCCGTCGGTTGCGTCGAAGTAATATTGCGAATCCGTGTGACCTTTCCGTTTTCCACTCTGATTTCATCCCTTGCCAGCCATTCGCCCGTTTCGGAATGACAGATACCGTATAAAGGTGCGTCTAACGGAATTTCAATTTCCGTCTTCTCTCCCTCGCTGTCCGTTACCGTTACGGTCACACTTCCGCTTTCTCCCACGCCCGTAATGGTTGCAGGGTTTTCAAGACTCTTTTCCGTTACGCCCTCAGGTAAGGTTTCTTTGCACGCGCCGTAAATGCTTAAAGCAATCGGTGTAGACGGCACAACATCCGAAACCAAAAGCTCGGTATCATGTTCCGCTTCATCGATCAATCGAGGGGCATATAAAAGGTTAGAGGAGGCACGTTCTTTGGCAAAAAGCTCAGCGTGCGCTTCCTCATCTGTTTTATGGTCGCTTAGGGCCGTAGCGTATAAAAGGTTAGAAGATGCGCGTTCTTTGGCAAAAACCTCAGCGTGTGCTCCCTCATCGTCTTTATGTGCATTCACTGACGCCTGAACGGAAAGACATTGCGCAGAAAGTTTTGCCAAAATCGGCTCATTGTTAGAAGATGCCAGCCCTGTTTCGCCAAAACCCTCACGGACAGTAGCGAAAATAACGCTGGTAGTCGCAAAAGTACCGTCCATTTTCGACAGTGCAACCTCAAGCTCCAGTTCACCACAAACGCTGTAGGCGTTATCTGCTGCAATCCAGTAGCATTCTTCTTTGCTGATCACTCCCGAATCAATGACAACCACACCGTCTGCACGCTTTGCCTTGACGATTAGGGTGCAACCATCAGTCAAAATTTTCTCTTTTCCGTTATAAAAGGCAAAGTCCAAGCGGTAGCCCCGTGTATCACCTGCCGTAAACACGATATTGCTGTAAAGCTCTCTCGCACCTGCCGCATCAATTTTTAATGTGTATCGTATCATCTGTTTCTCCCCTCCTTAACAAAAATGCAAGGTAAACCGAAAATCTCCGGGAATGTGTGTTGCATACGGGGTATAGGGCAAATCCCAGCTAATCCGCCCAATCAGCTTACTTCCGTTTTGCCTAAAGGTCAGCTTTGCCCACTCATCCTTTCCATCGCCGCAACCAACACTAAGGCAGTCGGTATGTGCCTCGAAAAAAGCTCGATATCCAACATTGTATGTAGAAAAATAACTGCCGTCAGTCAAAGAATACACGCCGATATGTCCGTACTTATTATTAAACGGACCGGAGACGGAAAGGATATGATCGAAATTGTGATTTCCCAATTCAATCACAAACTCTCTTTCCCCTTCCAGCTCACCCAGCTCCGCCCAAAAAGAATATTCTAAGTGCATGCTGCGATTTACATTACTCTGATAGCCCGGCACTTTTCCCATTGCATAGGTGCGCTTATCTACAAGCGTTCCATCTGCCTCAATTTCTGCCAAAAGCACAAAATCGCCCGTCGGCGCATCGGTGGTGCAGGCAGGGTAAGAGCGATTCTGCTCGTCTAAGTCCTGCTTTAAGTACACATAATTCTTTTCGCCAACCACATAAGAAAGCAATTCTGCCTCCGTAATGCGAATTCTGCTGCCGTCAGCAAAAAAGGCACCGCCCGGGCTGATGGAAACAAGCCCTTCCTCCTGCTTGATAACACGTAATGTTTCCACCGTCTCCGGCACAACACCGCCTGTATAAAGCATATTGATAACGCCGTTTAAGTCGCTCGCATTGTATGCCACGCCGTCAGAAAATACATCCTCAACCCCGCTACTTACAAGACTTTTCACAAGATTATTTAGGTCCTCCGCCCCATAAATGCCATTATCGCAAAAGCTATATTCGTAACTCATCTTCTACCTCCTCCATGATTGGTTGTTCGCCGCACATGCCTTCCTCATACCACAAATGAACGCCGTCAACCCGCATATGAACGGTCTTTTCAAAACCGCCTTTCGTAATTTTAACCGTCAGTATATCGCCCAGCTCATAATCCTTATGCCAAAAAAGGTCCCGAGCCTTAACGGTTGCGTCGGTATTCTTTTTACTTTTTAACAGTTCTTCCGATGCTTCCTGTTCATTTTCCGCATCCAATACAGTTTCCCAGCGATAGATTCCCTGCTCCGTACCCGCATCAACCAGTTTCCATTCCGTTATCGTTTCTCCTTCGGCGTCTGTCTTGGTTTCCTGATACCAACCGCAACTGCAAAAATCCAAAACATCCGAACTTATCTTTGTATCAGAAGCATTTCGTTCATCTTCGGAGACTGTAAGTAACCTTTTTCGCCCTTGTGTAATATGCCATCTCCACACCTTGTTTTTGACATCAAACAACAATTCGTGACCAAGGGACGCACGATTCAGGCAATCCTCTATCAGCTCTGAAAGCGGTGTATATTTCTTCGATGAAAGCGTGACCTCTTTGTTTTCCCCCATATAGTCTTCACACACGAAATTATCCACATCGGAAAAAGCCTCGCTCACCCACTCTTTCGCCAATACTGCTGCCGATTCTGTGCGGCTGTCAAACGGCATCACCATCCGCTTGCCAAATAACCAGTTTAAACTGCGCCCGAATATTGCGAAAGACGTCTCCGCCTGCCATCCGGTAATAACAGCCGCCTGCCCTGCCTGCACCACAACCAAATACGGTTCCTTCGGTACAAAAGTAGCCACTTCCGAATCCAAAGAAAAATGTGCTTCAAATTGTCCGATTGCGTTATAATACATCTGCCAGTTCACACTTTTCGCATTCGGCTCGATGTGTAGTAGCGTAAAATCGTATCGGTAAAATCTCAAATCTTCCATTAGCACACCGCCTCTAAATAACGATTAGAATAACGGCACAAAACATTGATTCCGTTTGGTTGTTCAGAGATAACCGTAATCGGATTGGCGCCCCGACAAAGTACAAATTTACTTAAAAAACTATCCTCTGACAAAGCCGAAATCAAATTTTCTCCCCGCTGGTTATATATTTTCCTCTTTTCGATATCCACTGTCACACAGTCCCCGCCTACCACGGGCAAATGAAGCAAAAGAGTCTCTCCTGTTCTTTCATTATGTAATGTAAGTCCCCACAACTCCTGCTGGGTCGTTTCCTTTGAAATATAAATTTCAAGGATTGGTTCACTCTCCACATCGCCCCGATTTACTACCACACCGGAGGAAGTGCGTCGAGAAAATGCGCAGGGCAAAACAAACGGTGTTTTTAATTCTTTCTCTCGTTGGAACAAGGCTACTTTTGTTTCTGAAACTTCTTCAAAATACGGGCAGTCACAATTCAACTGTAGTACAAATCTCCGAAACGGTCCGTGCCTTTGTCCCGGCTCAAAGCTTGCGCAATGCGCACGAATTCTTCTTGTCCTTAATCCCTGATACACCGTCAACCATCCCGGCGCATCAAAAACACGCACAGCATGCGCAATCTGTTTTGTCACCGGAGTGGTACCGGAACAGATGTCTCCGGCAATTGTAATCACTCGAGCTTGTCTCTGCTCTCCCATCGTCTTCTGTCCCGCTGTATGTGCATAAACCACAGTCTCAAAGCTCTTTGGCGACATCCAAAGGCCGGAAATTTCCGTCATACGAAAAACCGCATTGCCGCTACCCGAAAACCGGATTTTCCCATTTTCATTTTCAAATACCACCTGCGTCATCCGTTCCTCATCCTTTCCAATTCGCTATGGCTGCGTACACTTTCTAACTGCCCCGCAACTGTTTCTGCACTGCTCTGAATAATATAAGTAACCGCATTTTGATTCGACACCTGAACCGAATCATTTTCTCCGACATATGTCGTCGGCAAAAACGAAAAGCTGTAGGATTCCATGAGTTTTCGTACCTTTTCCATCTGTCGGTCCATTTCCAAAACAAATGCTGTTCCAAAATTTTCTGCCGATAAACTGCCGCTTGCAAAAAAACCTTCCGGAATCGAAAGTCCTGCTTCCGTCAACTTTTCCTCCATATACTTTCTGGTGTCATCAACCGCAGACGAAAACTGCTCCACATACAGTTTCGATGAAATTTCACCGGCCAAGGCCTGCTTTTGATTCCATTTGCCCAGATAATCTAAAAACTTTTCATCCCGGGCGACAAAGAGCAGTTCCGCCAGTTTCGTCCCGTCTTCGACAGAAAGCTCGGCCAGTTCCGTAAAGAACGCTTGCACATTCGCATCGGAAAAACCGCTTGCTGACATTCGTGATTTAACCGCAGACAAAAGATCGGAATATCTTTGTAAATCATTGATTTGTTGCCCAAGATCCGCCAAGTCATGGTATACGACATCCTTTCCGTTCGGTCCCATTCCGATAAAGGTCATCTTTCTGGCAAGCGTACCATAATCCGAAAGCTTTGCTTCCATTTTCTCCTGCGCACGAATCACATCGCCTATGGAATCATCAGCATACGCCGCAATATCACGATAGATACCACGTACCTTTTCTTTCAATTGTGTTAAAATTTCTTTTTCCTGCTCTGCCGCTTTTTTTAAGGACTCTAAATATTCTTTATCCGACAATTTTTTCAGTCGTACGGCTTCTTTTTGGCGGATCAGCTGTGCGTTGGCTTCCGTTTTCGCCGCCGCCAGCCTTTTTTGATATTCCTTTCTCCTGGCATTTTCCTGTGCCTGCTCATTTTGTGTCTCCAACCGTTCCTTTTCCTTTAAGTAAAACGACTGTGCACCGAGCATCCCCTCATAAAAGGAATCCACATCCTCACTCGCTTGTTCGTGTGCCTCATTGAGTGTATCCACCATTTCATTGGCGATTTTAGAAACCGTTTCTGATTGTTTTTTGATGTGTTCAGAAAAGGAATCCTGACTCCCTGACGGCCATATTTCCTTCCCTTCCACCTTAGAACGCCCCATGGCTCCCCTCCTTCCTATATCAGTCCGGCCAGCACTTCTGCCGGCTCTCTATCATTTGCTGTTTTTTCCTGCGGCAGACGATACAGCCACTTCATGCGCCGATAATAATTTTTCTGTTCGCTGCCACGAACCGAAGATAATTTAACGGCACGAATGTGCATCACCTGCATCAGTTTACAATTCTCGGAAAGAGAACGAAAAAGCGCCAGAAACTTCCACCAGTGAAGATTTGTCTCCGTTAAGTCGATATTGTATTGCGCAAGAAACGCCGCATAAATCATTTCCGCATCTGCAAAGAAGTCATACACACGGGACTTTTGCTCCTGCTCCGAAGCGATATTCTCTTTTTTGATGCCACCAATATAGAATTCCAATAAGAGTGTCAGCGTCAAAGGTAAATCCTCAGGCAGTTCTTTCACATAGCAAAGAGAAAGTATCCTGACAGCCTTTTCTCTCCACTCCATATCAGAAAATAACACCCGCTCAAATTCAATCCAAATCCGAAAATCTGTGCATATTAAATATTTTTTTCCTTCATGCTCCACAGCCTCAGGCAAAACTTGCACAAGATTAAGCATCTTCGTTCTCTTTCCTTTCTGCTTTATTCTGTAAATTCGATTGTCTGCCAGCTATCGGCACTGATTGCTTTTCCCGTCTTCTTTTCTCCGGCGGTTTTAAAGCTTCCATTATAAATGTAGGCCTCTGCACCTGCGCCCTCACTGTCCGGAATCACCGCAAAGTCACGGCAAACAGCAACATACGAACCCTCTTCCTCTGATGTGAGGTCGACTAACACAATTGAGCGGATCGCATCTGTTCCCGTCTTTTCGCCATCTGTAATTCCTACCAGATCGGTATGCACGGGATTTTTGCTGAATTGGTCAAATGCGTAAGAAATCGCCGGGCTGTATCCAACAATATCATTTCTTTCGTGTTCCTCATCAATATATTGACGCTTATATTCCTTCGGGTTTGCCGATTTAGAAAACTCTGTAAAACCACTCATGCGGTAATATTTTACGCCATCTTCTTCCGGCACACCGTAAAACGCCAGTTTCTGGCATCTTTTTACTAACTGCTCCATTCTTATTCCTCCTTCAAATAAATCAAGCTGCATTTCATTTGATACTTTGCCGTATCTCCGGCATGGTCCTTTTTGCTCCCGGGGGACAACGTGCGAATACTTTGTGCAATGAGGCCTTTCCCTAAATCAGGGAGTTCACCCTGCTTGGTCTTCTCTTCCAGCCATTTGGCTACATTTTCATAAAAATGGGCAATTTCCAACTGCTCGTCCACGCCTTTCGCAATCCATTCCCGAGAACCAAATGCGAAATCAAAACGCCTCAACTCACCACCATCCGCATATCTTCGAACGACTTCTTCCGATGGCAATCGCTCAATCACATACTCCCTCGGCTCAGCCCCCAGATACTCAATATTCAGCCGCCCCCTTTTAAGATAAGGACAGGTACACATAAAATCTCTGATTGCTTCTGTGTTACTCATGTTCTCCCTCCTTATCGACATACAATTTTGTAATGCCATGTACGGTAGCTACCCCGACGATTATCTGCAAAGCTGTTGACCACCAGACTTTCCTGCGGTGGAATTTCCTCTTCGCACCGTCCTAAAACAATGCGATCACCGATGCCGATATGCATCATCTCCCGCATCGGCACTCGAATCACAGTTTCTCTTGCTCGCCATGGACCATCCTGACTATGACGTCTCTCTTCTCCTGTTTCCTGAAAAACTGTGGCATTTTGTAAGACCAACCGAGTAAAAATTTCTTTGCGTGTTTCTTCGTCAAGCGTCATATGATACAGCGTGATTTCTCTATCACCCCTCATAGACCAATCCCCCTGTAAACCAAGGATGACGGGAGATACCGGACAGCGGTCCGATACATCTCTGCCTCACTCGGCTCACAAAAGTCCACACGATATCCGTCATTGGTTTCTGAACGTATTCCCTGACGGGTTGCCTGGTCCCAATAAAGCTCGCTGACTGCACATTCGGCGTGTTTTACTTCGTCTGTTGCTTCTAAAAGCATCGCAATTTTTCCGTTGGTCAGCCAATCGAGATAACATTTTGCCTTGATAGCCGCTGACCGATATTCCTCCTGTGTTGGAATCAGCCTGCCGCAAAACTCATCCTGGTAAAAATTAAAATCTGTATACGGCATACTAACGCCTCCTATTACGCCTTGGTACTCACATAAATACCATTTTTCTTGTTTTCAAATACACGGTTTAAACCATAAATACGGTAACCAAATTTATATGCATCCGCATCCGGATTGGCTTCCGGCAGAATTACTTTCGGCGCCTGATGCTTTGTAATCTGCAACACGGACGGTTTATGTACAATCATAAAGTTAATGTCCTCTGCATCTTCAGATTTTACAAAACCGCCGACCGCTGCTTCGCTGCCCTCTGCCGCTTTGCCGCTTAAGAGCTCAACCGAAGTCGCAAATCTTGCCTGCGGAACGCAGATAATTTCTGCAAAACGCTTTAAGATTTCTTTGGACTTGGTCATATCCACACCGTCAATCAAATCCATCAGCGTCGGAGTGATAAACAGATAGCGCTCATCCTCTCCAACTTCCGCTTCATCCATCGCCGCTTTTGCAACACGCAAAGCCTCTAAAACCTCTACGCCATCAGCATAAGTGGTCGGTTCTGCCGCACCGATGCCGGACTCTGATGCATACTGTGCAAAACGCACCGCATCGAGTTCCGGAACAACCTTTGTGCGGATAAATTCGCCGGAAAGCTTGCCGAATGCTACGCCTGCCGTCTCCTCATTGTCCATTGCATCTACCGAAAACATACGACCTCTTTCGTAGTTAAACTGTACCGTTTCGTGGGTCAGTTTGACGTCGCCCGTTGCATAGCCGTTGTTTCTGTCATATGCGCCCAAGCCGGAAAGCTCCATCTTCGGAATAATAAGCTCATTGGCATTTGCGCCCTGCTGCACCAACAGTGCATCACTTTCCAAAACCGCAGTTTTTGCAGACTGCTGATAAACCTCGTCTAAAAGACCGGTATAATTTTTAAATAACTGAATCGAATTTGCCATTTTACTTCACCTTACCCTTTCTCGAATTAAATTCCCATTGCTTCACGAATCGCCTCTGATTGGTCCGCCTCCTGCGCTATGGCAATGCTTTGTGAAAAATTCGGCATCGGTTCGTCTGAATAGAACAGATAGGCATATTTGTCCTTTAGTTCATCCAACTGTTCCCGTGCACCACAGATGACGCCTTCTGACATTGTCACCTGTTCCCAATCCATTAAAGCATCCATCAGCTCTTTGTTTTTCACCCCGCACTCACGGTATAAGCGATCTGCCTCATAGCGAATCACCGCCCGATCCTGCATCAAAAGAGCCTTTGCCTCAGCCTGCTCAGCCTTTGCCTTCCAATCCAGCAATTCTGCTTTCATGCATTCAAAATCCATTTCACTGAAAGCCGAAAGCATTTCTTCTTTTTCTTTTAATTCCCCTCTTAACCGTTCCAGCTCCAACCGTTCATTTTGATTAGCGCTTTTTGTGCGCTCAATATCTCTGCCGTTCATGGCAAGTATGCTGCTCGCTTGTTTTCGGTCAAGCCCCAGTTGCATCAATTCTTCTGTTTTCATGTCGATACACTCCTCCCATTTTCTTGCGCAAGCACGCAAGGATCCGACTATGCTTTTTAGGTGGTTGCTTCACCCATCGCCTGCCTATTAGGCTTGCAGGTCAGCCAATTTATAGAATCAGACGTCTATCGGCTCCGCCGCCGGAACCATCTTTCCGGCAAGCGCCTCTTTCGCCTGCTCCTCACTTTCTCCAAAATACCACATGCGAAATTCCCACGGCTGCATAATACCGTCGGATACAAGTTCCCTTTTTTCTGTAAACTCAACCGTACGGTCAGCCATAATACTGTCATCAAAAGAGAACGATAAACTATAAGTTCCCTCCGGTGCCAGTGCATATAAACTGCACAAAATATCCATCGCTGATACTAACTCTGCCAAAGCTGTTCCCAATGCTTTTTGCACATCGTTAATCATGGTATAGCTTCTTTGCTTAGAGGACTTAATTTCCTCCGCCGTCTTGTCCACATTGTCTACGTCTGAAAGTGTTCCGTAGGCAAGTCCGCAATTGAATTCAATCTTGCGTAAGATTGAATTCAATCCACGAAGCAAATTTTCCTCCCGTAACGTCGGCGACCAATCTGAAAACAAGTCGTTCCCACCTTGTTCAATCTCCAGCAGGCGATACAGACGTTTGTCCGGAATCATGGCTTTCCCATTTTTATCAAGACGAAATGCCATATCCGAAACATAAAGCGCACGCTCACCGCTTTCAAACTCCCACAAAAGTCTTGAGTACTGCTTGTCCGCCTCCCGAATCAAATCGCAGGCTCTTGCATACACCGACACACCCAAGGGCGAAGCGCTGTCCACCGTATTTGCATAGGGAACCTTAAAATAACCAATCAGGAGTTGATGCACGTTTTCAATCAAAACCTGCGGCGCAAGATGTGCCCACATGCTAATTTCCGAAAGCGGAACTTCTGTGCCCAGCTGTCCTTTGATCCGGCTGACAAATGCACGGTTTATGATATGATATCCCTGTGCATCAATCAAATGTTCTTCTAATCGGGAATAAATCTTATCATCTTGCTTTGCCTGCGAAACAAAAACCGCACCCGTCATTTTGCCGGAACTATCAAATGCTGTGGGGAAAAAACAATCCCCTTGAATCAGATCAACCATAATTTTTCCGCCATCCACATACGGCTTAAACACCAACCCACCTTTTGCGCATCCATACTCTACATAACGTCGTAATTTTTCGAGTATCGGCTGATACATCTCGCTCAAAAATTCTGCACGTTTTCCTCCTGTAATTTCCGACTGAAGCTCCACCGTTGCCAGCCGTGCTACCTCCGATGCGATTGACGCCGGAAGATTCAGTGTTTTTGTTCGCTCCCCTTTCCATGGCGGTGTGTCATCATACATCACCGACCACAATTTTTGTGCCTCTCTCATCTTTTCGGAAACCACCCCATGAGTTTGCAGTTTCGCAACAACATCTTTTCCACTCTTCATTTGCACCATCCTTTTCACCCAGTTTCTAAATCCAAACATTTCTCCACCGCCTTATCTCTTTTTACTAACGGAATCTCCGTCGTAAAATGGTATTGCAAAAATATCGCACATCATCCATCGCATGGTCATTTGCCTTAATCACACGGTCGTCTTCCGCTTCTTCATCCCACACATAGGAACGAAATTCCGTCAGGCAGGAGCGGCACTCCGCACAAAACTGCAACTTTCCTTGCGCAAGATATGAGAACACCAGCCGAATTCCATCTAACACTTTATTATCCGCCTTTTTTACCGCAAATCGCCCGCCTTTTTTGATGCAGGCAATAAAACTTGCCGCTGATGGGTCAATCACCACTTGCCGAATAGGTAATTCTCCTGCCAGCGCTAAGAGCTCCTCATAATATTCCTCATCCGTCATCTGTCTGCGCTCTTTTCTTCCATCATAATAAAACTCACGCAAACGCACCGCACGTTCCGCCTGCCAATCAACCTGCCAAAGCCCCATCGAACAAGGATTCAGCGTTCCATAGTCAATCGAAATGTAATATTCCCCGCCTTCTTCTGGCGGAACGGGAATGACATGCTTCGCTTCATCAAAATTCGGATAAACCAGCCCTTCCGCATTCACCCACGCACCGCAAATAAAGCGCTCATAGAACACACCGGTATATTCCTTCTTCAGGTTTTTAATAAAATCCTTTGACAAAAAGCTATTATCATCAATTAAAAACTTCTCCACCTGCAAATCGAGTTCATCCCGACGATCAATATACTTCTTTTTTAACCAGTGCTCCGGAGAATCCGGATTCGTTGTTCCTATGAGCTTGGCATTCGGTTTGGAAAGTCGAGATAAAAGCATCGCAAAAAAACCTTGCGGGAACAGAGTAATCTCATCACAATACGCACCGGATAAGGTCATTCCGCGAATCTTTTCCTCTGACCTGATATCTCCGGCACCTTCCAAATAAATTTTTCTGCCAAACAACCTCGCTTCTTTGTTGTGCAAACTATAAGTAAAATTCTTTCGCCCAGCCAGTTCCTCCAATAAGGACAGACAGTTTCGCTTTAATGCATCCATCGTTTTTCCGCACATCATGTATTGCCCATCCTTAGGCATCTGCGAAATCCAAAGTGCCCACAACACCAGACTGACCCATGTCTTTCCCGACCGGACAGACCCCTCTAAAATATTGAGCCGCCCCATCGCACCGCCCAATGCACGAAGCAAAAATTCTTTCTGCCTTTTCGATAGCCACTTCATTCACTCCGGCGCTGTGCCAACAGCACCCTCTGAATCCACTAAATTAGCCTCGTCCCCCACAACGCAATAATTTCTATCACAATATAAGTCATTATCCACAATTTTGTTTCCAAATTCATCAAACACTCCCCCTTTTTCTTCTTTTTTCACCGATTCGCAGAGCGCTCGCACTAAATCCTCCAAAGGAACCCGGCTCTCGCCCTCCTCTTCCAACAAGGCCTTTACCTCCTTAAAGGCAGCAACATCACCCTTTTCTATTGCCTTGTCCAGTACCGATTGTGCCAAAAGAAGTGCACGATTCAAGGTTTTCCCTCGATACCCTCCGGCCAGTAATTCTTCTTCCTTTTCCGTTTGTGCCGGCATATTCAAAAGCTGTGCCATATACTCTCCCAGGGACTGTTCCAAAATCAGTTTTTCCTCCGTTTTATTGCTTTCTTTCGCCACTTTTAGCTTACTATTTCGATTAACTTTTCTTTCTTCCCCCACACTAGCGTTTTCCTTAGCACTTTTTTCTTTTTTTTGCACACTCTTAGTTTTTTCTCCGGAGGAAATTTCACTTCCCGCAGAGCCTTTATGCGCTTTCTTCGGTTTCTTTTCACTTTCTTCCTGTAACGCACGCTTTTTCTCGGACACTTTTTTCACCTCTTGCCAGATTTCCTGATCTTATACTAAAAACAATCTCCTTACTCATCTCTTCATCTTAATCAAACAAAAACACACGCTTTGTGTTTTTGTTAAGCAAAAAAATATATATATTCTCTTGCATTTCAAAATTACAGAACATATGTTCTATTGTTTTTGTATTATAGCACACATTCCGTGTTTTGTCAAGTATTATTTTTAAAAATAATAAAAAATCTTTTTATCTTACAATACAAAATTTTGAAACAAAAAAAGAACAGGCGGCACGAATGCCTCTGTTCTTTTTTGTATCTACTCTTAAATTATACCAATTCAATGATAGCCGTTTCCGCAGCATCACCGCGTCTCGGGCCTGCTTTGATAATTCTGGTATAGCCGCCCTGGCGCTCTGCATAAGTCGGATCGTAGCCATGTCGTTCTGTGAGCC
>JAZSOJ010000138.1:0-2914 GCA_045536855.1 Clostridia bacterium
GCAAACTGTCAACCTTTTTTTCAAAAGAAAAGCGAAATGAAATTAAGAGGAGAAAAAGTTGCAAAATTTTATGCAAAATCTACGGAAAAGCCCATAAATAAAGCTGAAAATGAAAGAAAACGCCGAAAAAATGCCAAAATAGGCAAATTCAATTGACTTTGGGGCGATTTTATTGTATACTGATATTATTATATGTCAAAGTAGGTGCAAGCTATGGATCAGGCAAATAAAGAATATTTTACGAAAGCACTTTCCGAGTGGTGCGGCGTTGTGGAGGAAAACACCCATATCGACGCCAAATACTACGATAACTATAAAGTAAAAAGAGGTCTTCGTAACAGCGACGGTACCGGTGTTTTAGCAGGCTTAACCAACGTCAGCCAGGTGCACGGTTATATCATGTATGAGGATGACCGTATTCCCGACGACGGTAAGCTCAGCTACCGGGGCATCGACGTGTCCGAAATTGTCACCGCATGCGAAAAGGAAAACCGGTTCGGTTATGAAGAGGTTTGCTATCTTCTGCTGTTCGGTAAGCTTCCCACCAAGCAGGAGCTGAAGGACTTTACGGCGCTGGTTGGTGAAATGCGTCCTCTGCCTAACGGCTTCCGTGAGGACATGATTATGAAAACCCCGGGAAATGACGTGATGAATAAATTAGCACGTTCCGTTCTTTCCATGTATTCTTACGACAGAACGCCTGACGATACCGACCTTTATAACCTGGTGCGTCAGTCTATCCTGCTGTTTTCCAGAATGCCCACCATGGTGGCGTATGCCTATCAGGCAAAAACCCATTATATCGACGGCAAGAGCCTTTATATCCATAATCCCCAGCCGGATTTGTCCATTGCGGAGAATTTCCTTTACATGATTCGTCCCGATAACAAATACACGGATCTGGAAGCCAAAACGTTAGACCTTGCCATGATTCTGCACGCAGAGCACAGTGGTGGTAACAACTCCACCTTCACAACCCGTGTGGTATCCTCCTCCGGCACCGATACCTATTCTGCCATCGCGGCGGCAATCGGCTCCCTGAAAGGTCCCAAGCACGGTGGTGCCAACAGAAAAGTCATGGGCATGATAGAAGACTTTAAGCAGAACATTACCGATATCAATGACCGCGATCAGGTGGCAGGTCATATTGAAAAGATTTTGAACAAAGAGGGCTTTGACCGTTCCGGTCTGGTATACGGTATGGGCCACGCAATTTACACCAAGTCTGACCCCCGTGCCGTGCACTTAAAGCGCAAGGCAGAGGAGCTGGCGTATGTAACGGGCAACGAGGAAGAGTTTAAGCTCTATAGCTTAATTGAAGAGCTGACGCCTGAAATCTTTGCCAAGAAAAAAGGCCCCAAGGCAATGTGCGCCAATGTGGACCTTTATTCCGGCTTCGTGTATCAGTGTTTAAACATTCCCCCGGAGCTTTACACCCCCTTGTTTGCCATCGCAAGAACGGCAGGCTGGTGCGCACACAGAATCGAAGAGATTCTCTACGGCGGAAAGATTATCCGCCCGGCGTATAAGAATGTGCGCAAAAGAGCGGAGTATGTGCCTATTGAGGAAAGATAACGCGGGTGGGGATGTAAAAAAGTCCATAACCGCAAAAGGCGAAAGATAAAGTGTATAACACAATTTGCTTCAGGTTTATAAGCTACATAGCGTTGAATGGAAAATATCGTTTGCAAAAACGATATTTTTCTTTTTTTGGTGCCTTTAGGCGTGGAAATAAACCCCCAGTTCTACTGGGGGAAGATAAAAGCTTTAGCATATGCAAATAAAACCTCCAGTGATATAATAGTAAATGGTTTGGCGACCGCATTACTAAAATATCAAGGAGGTTTTAAACAATGTTAAAGAAAAATACCAATGAGATAAAACACACAGCACACTCAAGCTACAGATGTCAATATCATATAGTATTTGCACCAAAATTTAGGAGGCAAGAGTTTTTTGAAAAAATGCAAAATGAAAAATGCAAAAGGGGCAAAGAATATGTAGTGCTTGACAGACGGCGTGTATTGGCATTATAATAGAAGTATAACGAAGAGACAAAAACAGGAGTTATTATGGATTTTAAAATTCATTCCGATTACAAACCCACCGGCGACCAACCGGAGGCAATAGAAAAGCTTGCCGAAGGCATTCTTCGCGGCGACAAAGGGCAAACCCTTTTGGGTGTTACCGGCTCGGGCAAAACCTTTACCATTGCAAACGTGATTGAAAAGGTGAACCGTCCTACGTTAGTGCTTGCCCACAACAAAACCCTGGCGGCACAGTTGTGCAGCGAATTTAAGGCGTTCTTCCCTGAAAACGCTGTGGAGTTTTTCGTGTCGTACTACGATTATTATCAGCCGGAGGCATACATCCCCCATTCTGATACCTATATCGAAAAGGATTCTTCCGTCAACGAGGAGATTGACAAACTGCGCCACAGCGCCACGGCGGCGCTCTTTGAGCGGCGGGATGTCATCATCGTTGCCAGCGTGTCTTGTATTTACGGCTTGGGTGACCCCATCGACTATAACGAGCTGGTTATCTCCCTTCGCCCGGGTATGGAGAAGGACAGAGACAGCGTTTTGAAAAAGCTGGTGGAAATTCAGTATGAGCGGAACGATATCAATTTTGTTCGTGGAAAATTCCGCGTCCGAGGGGATGTGTTGGAGGTGTTCCCGGCAGAAAGCAGCGACACCGCCATAAGAATCGAGTTTTTCGGCGACGAAATCGACCGTATCACCGAAATCGACGTGGTAACGGGCGAAATCAAGGGCGTGAGAAACCATGTTGCCATCTATCCGGCATCCCACTATGTTACCACAAAAGACAAGATGGAACGGGCAATTCACACCATCGAAGAAGAACTTGCCGACAGAATCAAGTTCTTCAAATCCCGTGATATGCTTCTGGAGGC
>JAZSOJ010000046.1:0-4256 GCA_045536855.1 Clostridia bacterium
TGGCATCCGGGTGAATGCAATTGCTCCGGGCTTCTTTGTAACTGATCAGAACCGTGCGCTTTTGTTTAATGAAAATGGAGAGTATTCGGAACGATCCAAAAAGATTATTTCCCAGACCCCGATGGATCGTTTTGGCGAAAAAGAGGAATTGATCGGTGCACTGTTGTTTTTGATTTCGCATGAAGCAGCTTCTTTTGTCAATGGTATTGTTCTTGCGGTAGACGGCGGATTCTCTGCGTATAGCGGTGTGTAATTAGTTTCATTTAATTTTGAGTTCGGGAGGTTTATTATAATGGCAAAGTTATGTGGAAATGCAATCGTCGGACAATCCGGCGGGCCAACGGCGGCGATTAACTCCAGCCTTGCGGGAGTTTATGCTGCGGCTAAAGCATCAGATGTCATCGGAACCGTATTCGGAATGGTAAATGGTTTAGAGGGTTTTTTGGCAGAACGCATTGTTGATCTGGGAGAAACCTTGCGCACGGATGGCGATATTGATTTGTTGCGTCGGACGCCGGCGGCATACCTTGGCTCGTGTCGGTTAAAATTGCCGAAGTGGGAAGAAGATGATTCTCTCTATCGGGAGGCGTTTGCACTTTTTGAAAAATACGATATTCGCTATTTTTTCTATATCGGTGGAAATGATTCGATGGATACCGTTATGAAGCTTTCTTCCTATGCGGAAAAAATGGGGAGCGAGATTCGCTTTATCGGTGTGCCAAAGACAATTGATAATGACCTTTTGGCAACGGATCACACACCGGGCTTTGGAAGTGCGGCAAAATATATTGCTACAACCGTGCGTGAAATTGCTGAGGATTGCCGTGCTTATTTTTTAAATTCTGTTACTGTGGTTGAAATTATGGGTAGAAACGCAGGCTGGCTTACAGCAGCAAGTGCACTTGCAAGAAATAGTGAGGGGGACAGTCCTGACCTTATTTATTTACCGGAATGCCCGTTTTCC
Source organism: Clostridia bacterium (assembly GCA_045536855.1). Taxonomy (GTDB): domain Bacteria; phylum Bacillota; class Clostridia; order UBA1381; family UBA9506; genus RGIG1666. The sequence goes on from JAZSOJ010000046.1 coordinate 965, forward strand.
TTTGACCGCTATCTTTCGGATTTGAAAGCAGTTTTCCAAAGAAAGAAAAACATCGTTGTTGCTGTTTCTGAAGGCGTTCGCACCGAAGACGGACAGTATATTTGCGAATCGGTTGCAAGTGGGAAAGTCGATGCTTTTGGTCACAAAAGTCTTGGCGGAACGGCAACGGTTCTTGCGGATTATGCCGCACAAAAACTTTCGTGTAAAACCAGAAGAGTAGAACTTAGTACTCCGCAGCGCTGCGCCGGTCATTTTCTTTCCAAAACAGATGTGGATGAGGCGTTTGAAAACGGCAAGGCGGCAGTAGGTTTTGCATTGGACGGACAGACCGGCGTGACCATTACATATCAGCGTGTGTTGAATGAGCCATACCAAATTGAATTTAAGCCGGTTTTGGTAAGCACAATTGCGAACGTAGAAAAGACCATTCCGTTGGAATGGATTTCCGAAAGTCTCAATGATGTAACCGAAGACTTCATCCGCTATGCGAAGCCTTTAATTCAGGGAGAATTCCCGCCGATTTTTGAGAATGGTTTACCAAAACACTTGGTATTACCGAGAGAGTCTTTTTAAGTAAGTTCCCAGTATTGGGCAAAAGGTTGAATTTTTACCGGTTTTGTGTTATAATAAATCCGTGCTGTTTGGCACGGATTTATTTTTTGTGCGAGGTGTTTACAATGCAAATAATAAGACACATAAGATTATTATCTTTATGTATGGCATTTATGCTTTTATCGGGCATGCTTGCTTTTGCTGAGGATACCGATGTCTACACAATGGAAGCAAAAGAAATTACAGTGACATATAACGGAAAAGATATTCATTTTGACGATGTGCATCCGGAGACCCGAAATGACCGTACGATGGTGCCGCTCCGTGCGGCGACGGAGCAGATGGGTTGCGAGGTTAGTTTTGATCAAGGCAAAATTAGTGTTTTACGGGATGACAAAGAAATTCAGCTGGCGCTTGGCAGTAAAGTGGTAACGGTTACGGATGGCGATGAAACGAAATCGTATTCTATGGATGTTGCGCCGCTCGTGGTAAATGACAGGGCCTTGGTTCCGATCCGTTTTATTGCTGAAACGTTTGATTGTAAAGTCAACTGGAATGCAAGCGGGAAAGAAGCGGTGATTATTGATGTGGCGGCATGGCAAAAAGAAATGAAAGAAATCGCTCCGGCGATGGATGCTTTATTGTCTCTGCCGAATCCGGGGAAAATTTCTTCGACCTATCAGTTAAACGGCACATATACGCTTAAACATCATACAAAAACGTCGATTCCAAATAAGAATGCAAGCTTTGCTTTTACGGTTACGCTCAGAGGAAAAGTATTTACATCTGACGGCAAAACATCCGCAAACATTACCCTGGATTTCGAACAAAACAGGCTTGCAACTTATATTAATCATACAGAGGATGCAGCACTAAAACGACTCTTAAAGCAACTGCAAGCCTTAAAATCTATGGCGCTTGATTTGTTGTTTGACGAGGAATACAATTTATATATCAGCGGTTCCGGTCTTTCGATCATAGGAAATGCGTTTGGTATCCCGGTTTTAGAAAATCAACCAAAAACCATACGTATTCCTTTGGGTATCTATATTTCTGATGCGACGGGACTCCCGCTTTCTGCGATGCTCCATTCGGAAAACATTTGGGCAGGCATTGAAAAAGCTGTGGATGAAGATGATCATATGTTTACAAGAACGGTTAAGGCGATTGATGATTTTTTGGCGTCGCTTTCTGTTTCCGGCAAAACGACGGTGAAAAAATCCTCGAATGAACAGAGTTATTATTGGACGATGGATGACAGCCGTGACAGTAAAACCGATACGGGCAATATCACGAATGAATATGATGTTGATGAGACTCGAAACGTACGAATCAGAAATGGTAATTTGAGCCGCATGGAAGTTCGTAGCACATCCAAAGAAACAACACAAAAGGGTGACCGGAACAGTTTAACCATTGAACGGAAGTGGAATTTCCAAAGTGTGAAATTAAGTGCAAATAAGCCAAAAATTTTGATTCCGACAAATGTAATTGATTGGTCGGAACTGACGGGAAGATGATGGACAATGATTGCAACACTGACACTCAATCCTGCGATTGACTATATACAGTTCTTGCCAAAACTTTGTGTTGGTGGGGTCAATCGTAGCGGTAGTGAATGCCTGCTTCCGGGCGGCAAAGGGATCAATGCTTCTTGTGTTCTCAAAACGCTTGGCGGGGAAACCTGCGCTTTTGGATTTGTTGCAGGTGCAACAGGAGATATGCTGATTCAAATGTTAAACAAGCAGGATATTCCAACTTCTTTTGTTACAACGGCGGGCATTACGAGAATTAATGTAAAACTAATGGCAGAAGAAGAGACGGAGATTAACGGCTCGGGCGGAGTAATAACACTTGAAAACATTGAGGAACTGTTTGCACGGCTGGAACAATTGCCCAAGGGCAGCGTTCTAGCGATGTGCGGAAGTGCACCTCCGTCGGTGCCCAACAATATTTATTCGCAAATCATTCGAAGATTGAAGCAAAAGGAGATTTATGTTGCCTTAGATACATCAGGAAAAGCGTTATATGAGGCGATAGGTGAAGGGCTATTCCTGATTAAACCAAATCATTATGAGCTGTCCGAATTGATAGGAGTAAAGATTGAAACGCCTGAGGAGGTAGTAAAAGCAGCAAACGTACTGCAAACCAAAGGTGTGAAAAATATTCTTTGTTCCATGGGGGGTAGCGGGGCTGTTTTTGTAGGGGAAGACGGGACGGCAATATACGCAAAAGCACCCCAAGGAAGAGTGATCAATACGGTGGGAGCAGGGGATTCGTTGCTTGCAGGTTTTCTCTTCGCTTATGGAGAGAATAAGGATGCGAAGAAAGCCTTAAAGCTTGGCTTGGCTTGCGGAAGCGCAACGGCGTTTTCTGAGTATTTAGCCTCAAAAGAGCTTGTAGAAGAATTGATGAAACAACCAATTGAGATAATAAACATATAAAAAGAGCCGCGGCATTTGCCGCGGCTCTTAAATTTAGCGATCATTGTGCGTTTTTTGCAGTGAGCGTTTTAATCACATACAGAGTAAGGATGGTGAGAACAATACCAATTGGCAACACGATCATCCAGTTCTGAACAAAACCTGCAATTACATAGGTTACAAAGGATATTGCGGCAGCAGTAATTGCATATGGCAATTGTGTTGAAACATGGTTAATGTGATTACATTGTGCCCCGGCAGATGCCATAATCGTGGTATCGGAAATCGGGGAGCAGTGGTCTCCGCAAACCGCACCT
>JAZSOJ010000129.1:0-8848 GCA_045536855.1 Clostridia bacterium
GGCCCGATGGGCCTTTGTGAACTGACAACCACAAAATATATTATTTATGGGGACGGTCAGGTAAGGAGATAATGCATTTATGATAAAAACGGAACACTTGCAGTATACCTATAGCGCCAACCAAACACCAATGCAGTTTGCGCTTGATGATGTAAACATTACGATCCGTGAGGGAGAGTTTGTTGCGATTTTAGGTCACAATGGTTGCGGAAAGTCGACGCTGGCCAAACATTTCAACGGGCTTTTTCTTCCAACGGGCGGTAATGTATATGTGATGGGTATGGATACAAAAGACGAAAGCTTATATTGGGAAGTCCGTCGTAATGTGGGAATGGTGTTTCAAAATCCGGATAATCAGCTGGTTGCAACGGTCGTAGAAGAGGACGTCGCTTTTGCACCGGAAAACCTGGGCATTCCCTCGGAAGAAATACGCATCAGGGTAGATGAGGCACTTCGTGCCGTAGGGATGTACGAATACAGACGTCATGCGCCGCATCGCCTTTCCGGCGGGCAGAAGCAGCGTGTTGCGATTGCGGGTGCAATTGCGATGCGTCCGAAATGTATTATATTGGACGAACCCACGGCTATGCTCGACCCCAAAGGAAGAAAAGAAGTATTAGATACCATCCGAGTTCTAAAAGAAGAGGGGATGACGGTGGTTTTAATTACACACTATATGGACGAAGCGGCAAAGGCTGACCGTGTGATTGTTATGGATGAGGGAAATGTCTTATTAGACGATATTCCTAAAAAGATCTTTTCAGAGGTTAAATTGCTCAAAAAAATCGGCCTGGATGTTCCGCAGGTGACCGAGCTTTTATATGAACTGAAAAAAGCGGGTCTTGCAGTGAAACATGATGTTTTAACCGTGGAAGAGTGTGCAGATGAACTGATGAAGGTATTACAGGTATAATGGGAGAGAATGGCATGGGAATTGTAATACGGAATCTGGAACATATTTATATGGAAGGCGGCCCGTTTGAAAAGAAGTCGCTGGAAGATATCAACCTGGAGATTTGCGATGGCGAATTTGTGGGTTTAATTGGTCATACCGGTTCGGGGAAATCGACGCTGATTCAGCATTTAAACGGCTTAATTCAACCGCAAAAGGGAGAAATCATGATCAATGGGATCAGCACGCTTGATAAGGGCGCAGATTTGAAGAAGTTGCGTCAGGAAGTGGGGCTGGTCTTTCAGTACCCGGAGCACCAGATTTTTGAGGAGACCGTTTATAAAGATGTTGCATTTGGGCCGATGAACATGGGATTATCAGAAGCTGAGGTGCGTGAACGTGTCACGGAAGCGATGCACTATGTCGGTCTGGACGAAAGTGATTTTGATAAATCGCCGTTTGAACTCTCCGGCGGGCAAAAGCGCCGTGTGGCGATTGCCGGTGTTCTGGCAATGCGCCCCAAAACCTTGATTTTGGATGAACCGGCGGCGGGGCTCGATCCGGCCGGTAGAGAAGAGATTTTGACACAAATCAAGGTGCTATACTTAAAAAGCAAGATGACGGTCATTTTGGTGTCTCATTCGATGGAGGATGTGGCTCGGATAGCAAACCGTATTATTGTGATGAATCAAGGAAAAATTGATATGGACGGCAAGGTGTCGGAAATTTTTTCACAGGCAGACCATTTGCGCAGTATCGGCTTGGATGTTCCGCAGGTCAGCCGCTTGGTTGCAGAATTGAGAAACAGAGGCCTTGCAATTGATTCTAATATCTATACAATCGAAAAAGCAAAAGCGGCAATTATGCTTTTGGAAAAAGAAAAAAGAGGGGCGCAATCATGTTAAAGGATATTACTTTAGGGCAGTTTTTCCCGGTCGATTCGCCACTCCATACGCTGGATCCGCGAACAAAAATACTGGGTTTGATTCTGCTCTTGATCAGCATTTTCACAGTAGAAGGAACGATTGGCTATGCGCTGATGATTGCCTTTGTTTTGTCTGTTGTTCTTTTGTCGCACGTGCCACTGAAAATGTATGTCCGTGGCCTGAAACCTTTGTGGTTTATTATTATCTTTACCGGAATACTAAACTTATTTTTAACTCCGGGAACGACCATTTACGCATGGGGATATTCCCTGTATATGACCTATGAGGGTGCGATTTTAGCAGTGAAAATGGCAATCCGGCTCATACTTTTGATTATTGCAAGCTCCGTGCTTACTTATACTACGTCACCGATTTCCTTGACAGACGGAATCGAGCGCTTGCTTTCTCCGTTCTCTAAAATTGGTCTTCCGGCGCACGAACTTGCGATGATGATGAGCATTGCGATTCGTTTCATTCCAACGCTGATTGAGGAAACGGAAAAAATTTCGAAAGCACAGCAGGCAAGGGGAGCAGATTTTGGTTCTGGTGGAATTATTAAGCGAGCAAAAGCGTTGGTTCCCATGCTTGTTCCGCTCTTTATCAGTGCCTTTCGAAGAGCGGATGAGCTGGCGGTTGCGATGGAGAGCAGATGTTATCGTGGAGGAACGGGACGAACCAGACTCCATCCAATTCATTTTAGCTTTGCGGATCTTTGGACGGGCATCATTTTAGTCTTATTTGTCGGCGTTATTATTGCGCTGCGTTTCGTGGCATAATTGCTAATAGTAGGCGGTGAGGAATTGAAAACGAATCATAAACTGCATCTCATGTATGACGGCACAGATTTCGGCGGATGGCAACGACAAAAAAATGCAGTTACCATACAGGGAGAACTGGAAAAAGCACTTGGCATCATCACAAGAAATGAAATTTCTGTGGTGGGCGTCAGCCGCACAGATGCCGGAGTGCATGCTTATGACTATGTTGCGAATGTTTTTTTGGATACGGATAAGGATATGTATACCTTATGGGCAGGGGTGAATGCGCTTTTGCCGGAAGGGATTCGTTTAAAAAGTATCGAGCCGTGTGCGGAGGAATTTCATGCACGCTACGATGCAAAAAGTAAAACCTATGTCTATCAGATTGACAATTCCGGATATTGCGATGTTTTCACCAAACGATATATGTGGAATTACCGGTATCCTTTAGACTATGAAAAGATGAAACAAGCAGCGGGGCATTTTGTCGGGGAACACGATTTTTCGGCGTTCATGTCGCAGGGCGGAACAGCGAAGACGTTTGTCAGAGAAATCTATTCCAATGACTTTGATATTTTAGGGGACAAGCTTCGTATGACGATTACAGGCAACGGTTTCCTTTATAACATGGTGCGCATCATTGCGGGGACGCTGGTCAGCGTCGGAAGAGGCGATATCAGGCCAGAGGACATCCCGGATATTATCGCATCCAAAGAACGAAAAAAAGCAGGAATTACGGCACCGCCCGAGGGCCTCATTTTATATCGGGTAACTTACTGACGGAGGGGTAGTATGAGAGAACGCATTAAGCACAGACCGCTTTTGGTTGTTTTGATTGTTGCGCTGATTTTAGCAATTGTGGGCGGTGTGCTTTTTTCTGTACATATGTTTAATCAAACGGGAGAAATCCGCTTGAACAGTTCACCGGATACGCAGGACATGGATTTTGAACTGGACCCCGGCGTATCGTACGCCCATGCGGTTGCTGGTGAAAAACTCTTTTTCTATAGCTCGGAAAATATTAAAATTGCCAATCGGGAGGGTCATTTAGAACAAGATTTCAGCCTTCCGGTTTCGCAACCTTTTTTGAGCGCCCGTGGAAGTTATGCGTTAATAGCGGATAAGGATGCAAGAAAAGCCTTTTTATTTAAGGACGGAAAACAAAAAACGGAACTTTCTCTATCGGAGTCGATTATCAGTGCCAATGTAAATGCAAACGGTGACAGCGTGTTTATTACAAAAGGTGAAACGCATCAATGCACTGTTTCTGTGAGGGATTCTGGCGGAGGAGAGAAATTTCGCTGGAATTCGGGCGGATTGTATGTTTTAGCGGCAGACATTTCAGATAACGGCAGAGACCTGGTTGTTTCGGCGATGCGCACAGATACCGGTGTTATTACCACGCATCTTTTGATGTTTTCTGTAGATAAAACGGCGGCCTATGTCAATGATGTTTATACAGATGAATTGTTCAGTGCAGTCCATTTTAAGGGAAATACCGTGTACTGTATTGGCGAGAGTAAAGCATATATTTATACTGGTGGCGGGAAACTGACCGGAACGATTGATTTTTCGGAACGAGAGCTTTTGAGCTATAATACCGATGGCAATGCGCTTGTTTTGGTTTTTTCAGGAAGCGGCCTTTCCATTGGAGCTTGTGATATGGAAAGCTATAATGTCAAAGGAGAACGTTTAGCTCAGTTCCATTCGGAACACGAAATTGCCTTTTTGTCGGCGTACGGCAATCGTATTTTGGCAAAGAACGGACGGGTACTTTCGGTCTTTGATCTTGGTTTAAATGAACAGTTCAGACTCAGTCCGGACATGGATTTGTTTGACTTTATGTTCTACGGAAGCGAGTCCCGAGGAGTCGCTATTTCGGCAGCGGGAGCCCGGATTATTTCCGTACAAGCGGAATAAAGAAAAGAGGGACAGTATGTTTAACCTGGCGGACATGATCTTAATTGCACTAATCATATTGTTTGTATGGCTGGGGATCCGAAAGGGTTTTGTCAAAACCGTATTTGGACTTTGCTCTATCGTAATATCAATTGCACTTGCACTCTCTCTTCATCCGATGGTGTCGGAACAATTAGAGGTGAGTCCGGCAAAAGACTTTGTGCACGAACAGGTGCTCGGAATGCTCCCGGACGGTGAAATGACGGATAGCTTAGCACTTCCCGACTTTTTGCAGGATTCCGTTTCCGAGGCAGAGGCGAATACAAAGGATGCCATCGCCGGCGGTATCGCAGGCATGGCGCTTAAAATCATCAGTATTATTTTAGTGTTCCTTTTAGTTCAGTTGATACTGTGGATTTTATCATTGGCACTCAAGCTGATTACAAGATTACCGGTGATTCATGGCTTTGACAAATTGCTCGGCGGCATAGTGGGAGCGGTCAGCGGAATATTGGTTATCTATCTCGTGTTAGGACTTTTGACCTTTACGACAGCGCTCAATAAAACAATCGCTATCAGCAAGGTGGTAGAGGATTCGCTGATTGCATCTTCCATGTATGAAAATAATGTTTTGTTTACTTCGCTGGCGCAAAAATAGCAGGAGATAGAAATTGACAAATGGAAATAAGAGTAGTATAATTGAAACATTGGCATATATGAAACGTTGAATAATATTTTATTTGATATACAAACAAGGAGATGGCAGAAATGGAAATTAAAATCACAAAAACAACTGCGCCGAAGGCAAAACCGGCATCCGATGGATTGGGCTTCGGAAAATATTTTACAGACCATATGTTTGTAATGGACTACACCGAGGGTAAGGGTTGGCACGATGCGAGAATCGTACCGTATGGTCCGCTTTCTTTGGATCCGTCCTGTATGGTTCTGCACTATGGACAGGCAATCTTCGAGGGCATGAAAGCTTATCGTGCCGCTGACGGTGGCGCTCTTTTGTTCCGCCCGATGAAAAATATGGAGCGTGTCAATATTTCTAATGATCGTCTTTGCATTCCGCAGATTGATGCAGAATTTGCAGTAGAGGCAATCAAAAAGCTCGTTGAGGTTGATATGGATTGGATTCCGGACGGCGAGGGAACTTCTTTGTACGTTCGCCCGTTTATCATTGCTACGGATAACGCACTCGGCGTTCATCCCTCACACACATATCAGTTTATTGTGATCATGTCTCCGGTTGGCGCATACTATCCGGAAGGCTTAAATCCGGTTAAAATCTATGTTGAAGATGAGTTTGTCCGTGCGGTTCGTGGCGGTATGGGATTTGCAAAAACCGCAGGCAACTATGCGGCAAGTATCAAGGCGCAGAAGGTAGCGGCAGAAAAAGGTTATACGCAGGTTCTGTGGCTTGACGGCGTAGAACGTAAATATATCGAAGAAGTTGGAACAATGAATGTGTTCTTTAAGATTGACGGCGAGATTATCACACCGGCATTAAACGGCAGTATCTTAGCAGGTATCACCCGTGATTCCTCCATTCAGATTCTGCGTTCCTGGGGTCTTAAGGTGACAGAACGTAAGCTGGGTATTCAGGAAGTTTACGATGCACATAAGGCAGGTAAGCTCGAAGAAGTCTTCGGTACAGGTACGGCAGCTGTTATTTCTCCGGTTGGTGAGCTCAATTGGGGCGGCAATATCATTTCCATCAACAATGGAGAAATCGGAGAGATTTCCGCAAAACTTTATGACACCATTACCGGCATCCAAAGCGGTGCAATTGAAGACACCTTTGATTTTACAGTTCGTGTATAAAAAGATAATAAAGGCTGTGAATTCTCACAGCCTTTTATTATTTTAAAAAGAGATTCAATTATTTTTGTTACTTACATCGTCAAAACGCCGTCTTCAGACTCTAAAAGGAGAAGAATTTTTTCTTCTCGTCCGGTTTGTGCATTGATATAAATTAAATAGTTTTGGTCGTCAAAATGACCACGGCATTCATAACAAAGTACTTCACGCTTGCTGTCTAAAGGAATCAAGGTAAGACGGACATTGTCAATCGCAAGATGCGAGTTTAGTTTGGAGCGAGCGTCGGCTTCGGTCAGTGTAGGTGAGGGTAGGGTGCGTGTATGATGACCCATCAAATATCCACGAGTTTCAATGCCAATGATTTCGCCGGAATCGAGAGCGATTTTCAACTTAATGAGGTCAGAATACATCAAAACGCCTTGACCTTCATAGGCATAGTTTACAGTTAATACGGCACCGTTTTTTTCGTAATAACTTTCTTTCATTCCGGAAAATCCAATGTTATTAAGATATTCAAGGCCGAGCCGACTTGCTTCTTTTGCGCTAAGCTTTTCTTCTTTTACCTCACGCATATCAAGCATCCATAATACCATTCCGCCTTGCTTTGTAATGGCGATGCTTATATTGGGTGCGTCTTTTCGTTTGCCAATATAAGAGTATGTGGGTATTGTGCCGCCAATCTCCTCTCCGGCAACAAGCTCTGTCAGGTTTTTATCTTTTAAGAACACACGGGCAATTTCCTCTGCTTGTTCTTTGTTATATTCATCTTTGTCTTTTAAGTGGAGCGGCTCCATTGTTTCAATATGATCGGAAAACGGACCGTCGTAAATTAACGAAGGGTAATTTTGAATATCTTTTTCAATGCGATAAATTCCCTCCGCCTCTTTTGGATCTTCGCCGTCGTCTTCGTTGGCATAAACGGTCATGCCCACAACACTTTCTAACGACAGATTCTCGCTGTAAAGCTTTTCTTCTAAAGAAAGCAGTGTGTCTTTGACGGTGGTTGCGTATTTAGAAAGTCCAGAAAGATTTTCGAATTCTTCGTCAGTAATTGTTCCGCTGGCAAGAACCTTGGACGCAAGATAAGAGGTATAGTCGCCAAGCTGGGATAAAAATTTCGACGTGTTGCCCAAGTGCTCGCTTTGTGTTGGTAATTGGGAAAGACAGGATTTTGCAGATGACGTTTGCATAAAAATTTCCGACGAAAGAGCGGCGAGCTGTGTGCTGTCGGAAGACAGCAAAGCCTTTTTAAGAAGCGTGTCCACATCTTGAACATAGTCCGTCATATCGTGAAAAGCACGCACATAATTGTTCTCTATTTCCTGTGCCAGCGAACGGGCACGTATATTTTGAAAAATACTAACAGCGGCAAGAATCACAGAAAGAGCAATGAGAAGAATTGTGATCCATTTGTATTGCGTAAAAAAGCTTTTTCGAGTTGTTTCCTGATTCATATCCATCTTCCTTTCAGCGTGCGAAATAGTGCCTTCCGATAACGGTAACGACCTCACGTGAATAAATCCATTTGTTGGTTGTTTTTGCAGGATTATAGTAGTACAGAGCACCGCCTGATGGGTCCCAGCCATTCATCGCATCCTGACAGGCTTTATAGACGGTGGAATTTGCGCTGATAGGGACGTTGATCTGACCGTCCACAGTAGCAGTAAATGCACCTTTTTGATAAATGACGCCGGCAATTGTGTTTGGAAAGGAAGGATGGTCTACACGGTTTAAGACAACAGCGGCGACGGCGACCTGACCTTCATAGGGTTCACCTCTGGCTTCGCCGTTGACGCACCGAGCGAGCAACTGAAGATCGCTTGCCCAACTGGAAGCTGCAAATGTTGTCGGTTTGGGTGTGGCGATATAAACGATGCCGCAAGTTAGAAAAAATACGGCACATACCGTAAGATAAAACATTTTTTTTGTCATAAAAACCTCCCGGAACATTAGAATAATGCTATTTTTTGCAAAGGGGGAGATTTTATACATTGAAAAAAGCAAAGGCATCGCAGAACTTCTGCGATGCCTTTGCTTTTTTTAAATTAAACATTAAAGCGGAACAGCACGATGTCACCATCTTGCATAACATATTCTTTTCCTTCGGAACGCACCAGACCTTTTTCCTTTGCCGCAACATAAGTGCCACAATCAATTAAATCTTGATATGCCACCACTTCTGCACGGATAAATCCTTTTTCAAAATCGGTGTGGATTTTACCTGCGGCTTGGGGAGCCTTTGTGCCACGGGTGATTGTCCATGCACGAACTTCCGGCTCACCGGCGGTTAAGTAACTGATAAGACCTAAGAGTTTGTAGCTTTTTTTCACCAAACGATCCAGACCTGATTCGTTAATGCCGAGAGCCTCTAAATATTCGGTTTTTTCTTCCGGGGGGAGTGTGGAGATATCCTCTTCAATCTTAGCCGAAATCGGCATAACCTCGGAGCCTTCACGTGCAGCCAGTGTTTCCAGTTCCGCTACCATCGAATTTCCTTCGATGCCGCCGGAAAAATCATCTTCAGAAACATTTGCCGCATATAATAC
>JAZSOJ010000043.1:0-11620 GCA_045536855.1 Clostridia bacterium
CCAAACTGCAAAGAAAAGCGATGGAGCAACAAACACGTGACAACGAAGTAGGATCAAAACGAGGCACCATTTTTGACAGAAACCATAAAGTTTTGGCGCAAAGCTCGTCGGTAGAAACAGTTACGGCAAATCCGAACGAAATCCGCAAGGCGAAAAAAGATGCTGCAAAAATTGCGGCGGAGCTCAGCGTCGTTTTGGAAATGGATCCGGCGGAGATACAAAAGCTTTTAGACAAAGAAACGAACCACGTAACCATTAAGCGTAAGATTGACGTTGAGGTTGCGAGCAAAGTTCGGGAGTTAGACCTTGTGGGTGTTTATCTGCAAGAAGATTCCAAGCGATATTACCCTTATGGCAATTTTGCATCCCATGTCATAGGCTTTACGGGAACGGACAACAATGGCCTTGGCGGTATTGAGATGGTATACGATGATGAACTAAAAGGGGTTCCGGGACGTGTGATTTCGCTCAAGAATGCACTGGATACCGATATGCCTTTCCAGGCGGAAACGCACATTGATCCCAAAAACGGAACGAATGTGGTGCTGACGATTGATGAAGTCATTCAGCACTTTGCAGAAAAACATTTAGAGACCGTATTTCAGGAAGAAAAGATACAGCAGGGTGCAGCGGCAATTGTTATGGACGTAGAAACAGGAGAAATTCTGGCGATGACCGTCAAACCGGATTTTAACCTAAACAATCCGTTTGAGTTGGTAGACGAGGTGGAAAAAGAGAGAATTGCTGCAATCGAAAATGAGGAAGAACGAAACAAGGAACGGTCCAACGCTCTTCAGAAAATGTGGAGAAATAAAGCGGTGGTAGATTCTTACGAGCCTGGTTCCTGTTTTAAGATTTTTACAGCATCGATGGCACTTGAAGAGGGAATCGTTTCGGTCGACACGCCGTTTTTCTGTCCGGGGTATAAAGAGGTTGCCGGGCGTAAAATCGCCTGCGCAAACCGCAACGGTCACGGAGCACAAAGCTTTAAAGACGGCGTAAAGAATTCCTGTAACCCTGTATTTATCGAGGTTGGTCAGTTGGTAGGGCCGGACCTGTTTAAGAAATATTACCGTGCTTTTGGATTTACCGAAACCACCGGTTTTGATTTGCCGGGTGAGGCAAACGGCGTGTTCTACGGCGATTCAAACTTTGGTTTAATGGAGCTTTCTACCTCCGCATTTGGTCAGGGTCCGAAGGTAACGCCGCTTCAGATGATAGCGGCAGTCGGCGCTGTGGCAAATGGCGGCGAGCTCTTAAAGCCGTATCTGGTCAAAGAACTGGTAGATGATGACGGAAATGTTTTAAAAAGTTATGAGCCGACGGTTGTGCGTCAGGTGATTTCCAGAGAAACTTCCGAGCTGATGTGTTCGCTTTTGGAAAATGTTGTCACAAACGGCTCAGGACAGAATGCATACATCAAAGGATTCCGTCTGGCAGGAAAAACCGGAACCTCTGAGAAAATACCCCGTGGAAACGGAAAATACGTTTCTTCCTTTATCGGTTTCGCACCTGCAGATGACCCGAAGGTGGTGTGTCTGGTCATGTTGGACGAAGCTTCGAACGGAGAATATTACGGTGGACGAATTGCGGCGCCGGTCGTGGGAAAAATTATGGATGATGTGTTAAACTACATGAAGATAGAGCCGCAGTATACCGAAGAAGAAAAAGAAAATCTTGATGTTTATGTTCCTGACGTCAGAGGAAAGAGCACCAGCGCAGCGATCAAGGATGTGAAAGCTCAGAATTTGACCTACACGATTGTAGGAGACGGCGAAACGGTCAAAGATCAGATGCCGAAAGCGGGCTCAAACATGACGGCGAATTCGACGGTTATTTTATATACGGAAGACAACACAACCAATAAAGTAACGGTTCCGAATGTTCTGAATCAGTCGCTTCCGGAAGTGCAGGCAAGTCTTGCGGCAAACAAGCTGAACTTAAATGTCAGCAGTGCGGGTGCAACGGGCAGCACCTCACAGCGTACCATTGCCATCAGGCAGGATCCTGCACCGGGAACACGGATGGAGGCCGGAAGCATCGTTAGAGTAGAGTTCCGATTTTTGGATGTCGATTAGAAAGGGTGAAAACTATGCTATTATCACAGTTGCTTTGCGGAGTGGAGGCGGAGTGGTCAGAAAAAGACCTGAACGTAACAGCCATTTGTTATAATTCGCAGAAGGCGAGCGAAGGAAGTCTGTTTGTTTGTATTAAGGGATTTCAAGCTGACGGACACTGCTTTATCGAAGATGCGATTCGACGCGGTGCAAAAGCAGTTGTGGTAGAAGATGATGTTGAAGTTGTGGGTGCTTTAAAAATTCGTGTGCCGGATAGCAGAAAAGCGCTTGCAATGATCAGCGCCAACTATTTTGGCCATCCTGCAAAAGAAATGAAAATTATCGGTGTTACGGGGACGAACGGAAAAACAACCGTAAGCTCTTTGCTCAAACAAATCTTGGAGTTTTGCGGCAAAAAGGTCGGTCTTATCGGAACGAATGGAAATATGATTGGAGATGAAGAACTTCCGTCGGAACGGACAACGCCGGAATCTTATGAATTGCACGAATTGTTCCGCAGGATGAAGGATCGAGGGGTAGAATATGTTGTTATGGAGGTTTCCTCTCATTCTCTCGTACTTTCAAGGGTATACGGCATCCCCTTTGTTTGCGGCATATTCACAAACTTAACACAGGATCATCTGGATTTTCATATAACGATGGAAAACTATCTGGAAGCGAAAAAGATGTTGTTTCCTATGTGCGAAACGGCAGTTATCAATGCGGATGATGCGGCAGGGAAAGAGATTCTAAAAACCGCCGCATGTCCGATGATGAGCTATGCGATTGATAATGAAGCGGATTGGCGTGCAGATAATGTGCGCATCTCAGCACGTGGAATTTTGTTTGATTTATGGAACCAGGGAAAGTCTCATGCAGTCCGCTTGGGTATCCCGGGTAAATTTTCTGTATATAACGCCATAGCGTCAGCGTTAGCTGCGTTGTCCTTGGGTCTTGCGCAAGATGATGTATTTACGGCATTGGCAGTTGCTCAGGGCGTCAAAGGCCGTGCAGAAACCGTTTATACCAACACGGATTATACTGTTATTATTGATTATGCGCATACACCTGATGGGTTGGATAACATTATCCGGACAGTAAAAGAATTTGCCAAGGGTCGTGTTATTACCCTGTTTGGTTGCGGCGGTGACCGAGATAGAACTAAGCGTCCGATCATGGGTGAGATTGCCGGTGAGCTCTCTGATTATTGCATCATTACGTCGGATAATCCGCGGACGGAAGATCCGGAATCAATTATTCGTGAAATTGAAGAGGGAATGAAACGAACGAGTTGTAAGTACGTCGCAATTGAGAACCGCCGGGAAGCCATTTCGCATGCGTTGCATATGGGAAGAGAAGGTGACTGCATTATTCTGGCGGGAAAAGGACATGAGACCTATCAGATTATCGGTACGGAAAAACGAGATTTTGATGAGCGGGTCATTATTAAAGAACTCCTGGAGGGGTGAGGAAAGAATGAAGACACTTCGTGTTTCTGAAATCATTGGGGCGACCGGTGGTGAGTTGCTTTCGGGGGATACCTCCGCCGAAATCATGCAAATTACGACTGACAGCCGGACGGTTCTTGATGATTCCTTGTTTATTGCAATCAAAGGAGAAAAGTTTGACGGCCACGACTTTTTAGAGACAGCAGCGAAAAGCGGAGCGAAGGCTGTTCTGACCGCAAAGAAAGTAACTCTCCCTGAGGGAGTCAGCGTAATTTTAGTGGAAGATACACTTCGTGCGATGCAACGCTTGGCAGCGTATTATCGTGATTTGTTTCCGGTCCGCATGGTTGGTATTACCGGCAGTGTCGGGAAAACCAGCACCAAGGAAATGACAGCAGCAGTTTTAGAAAAAAAGTTTCAAACCTTAAAAACAAAAGGAAATTTCAATAATGAAATTGGTTTGCCACTCACGGTATTTCGCTTTGACGAAAGCTATGAGGCGGCAGTTTTAGAAATGGGTATGAGCGGGTTTGGGGAGATTGACCGCTTAGCAAGTATTGTTAAACCAAATATTGTCATTTTAACGAATATCGGCATGTCCCATATTGAGCTTTTGGGTTCGCAGGAAAATATCTATCGTGCGAAGTCGGAAGTGTTTTCCCATATGGCACCGGATGGTACCGTCATATTCAATGGCGATGATCCGATTTTGCGTGCGCATAAAAGCGAAATTCCGTTTCGTACCATCAGCGTAGGACGCTCAGAGGATTGTGACGCTGTGGCGAAAAATGTATGCTTGGACGGAGAAAAAACCAGCTTTGATTTTTACGGTTTCGGCACGAACTTTCATGTGACTCTGCCAAGACCGGGAGAACATAATGTGTATAATGCACTTTCCGCAATTGCGGCGGGTTTCCTTTGTGATGTTGAGCCTGAGGATATCGTTTCTGCCCTTTCTTCGCTTGGCGGAACAAATATGCGAATGGATTACATTAGACACAAAGACTATACCATTATCAATGATTGCTATAATGCGGCTCCCGATTCCATGAAAGCGGCGCTTTCGGTGTTAGGGAATGTATCGGGGAAGAAGATTGCCGTCTTGGGTGATATGGCTTGCATGGGCACCTTTTCCGAGGAGGCGCATCGGTCCGTTGGTGCGTTTGTGGCAGAATGTGGCGTCGATATGCTATTTACCTTAGGGAAAGAGGCACGAAAGATCAAAGATGGTGCGATAGGAAACGGAATGGCAGCGGAAAACATTGTGAGTTCCGAAGAAATTGAGGATATTAAGCCCTTGTTAAAGGACGCTTTGCAAGAGGGTTGTTATGTTTTGGTGAAAGCTTCACGTGTGATGGAGTTAGAGCGTGTGACGGAGTTTTTAGAGAAGTATTGTTAAAGTTGAGGATAAGGAGTTGGGGAAATGGAAATGATTTTAAGCGGAGCGGCGCTGTCTGCGCTTATCTGTCTGATTCTGACGCCGGTACTGATCCCGTTTTTGCGTCGCTTAAAGTTTGGTCAGAGTATCCGGGAAGAAGGCCCGAGCTGGCACCGGAAAAAAAGCGGCACGCCAACTATGGGCGGCATTACGATGATTGTTTCTGTGCTTGCGGCAACGCTTGCATTCGGTTATTTTCCCAATCCACAGAATTATGAGATTTTAATTCTCCTTGCGTGTGCGGTACTGTTTGGAGTCATTGGTTTTGTGGATGATTTTATCAAAGTTGTGATGAAGAGAAATCTCGGCCTTTCGGCAAAACAGAAATTTACAGCACAGATTTTAGTGAGTGTTGTGATTACGGTGATGCTGAGCTACCTGGGATATTTAAACGGAGAAATCATGATTCCGTTTTTGGGCGACACCATTGATATCGGTTTGCTGATTGTACCATTTGTTATTTTCGTGTTGCTTGCGATGACAAACAGCGTCAATTTAACGGATGGCTTAGACGGTCTTGCGGCAACGGTTACACTTATTGTTTCTTTGTTTTTGACGGTGGTTGCATTCTTTATGAATGAGATTGCGGTTGCGGTTTTTATCGGTTCGGTCAGCGCAAGTTGCCTTGCGTTTTTAGTATTTAACGCTCATCCGGCAAAAGTGTTTATGGGAGATACCGGTTCACTTTTCTTAGGCGGAGCCACAGCAATTGCAGCAATTTCCTTAAAACTTCCGTTGATTTTGATTATTGTCGGTTTTGTATATCTGGTAGAAACTTTATCGGTAATTATGCAGGTTACATCATTTAAGCTGACAGGAAAACGCATTTTTAAGATGAGCCCGATTCATCATCATTTTGAAATGTGCGGTATGAGTGAAGTAAAAATTGTTCTTTTATTTTCGGCAGTTACTTTGGTGCTTTGTGCACTGTCTTATATTGGAATGACCGGAATCCTGTTCCATTAGAGAATATCAATCACAGAAAGAGGAGTGGAGTCTGTGCAACGTGTAGAAAAATCAAATAAACCTTCCGTTTTTAAGATTGTTCTTAACCGCATCCGAGGCTCCGTATGCTCGGAATACAGGACAAAATTAGGGCCGACGGACTTCGGCTTTTTAGTCAGCGTACTTTTGTTGTTGATTCTTGGGCTTATCATGGTTTTTTCCGCAAGCTATCCTTCGGCATATTATCAGTTCGGTAATGGTTTTTATTTTATTAAAAAACAATTGGGTTGGGCGATTGCCGGTGCCGCTTTTATGATATTTACAGCCAATTTCGACTATCATAAGTATAAAAAGTATGCCTTTCCGATTTTGGTTATCTGCGTAGTTTTATTGCTTGCAGTATTGGGAGTGGGTATTTCAAACAAAGGTGCGAAACGCTGGCTGGGTGTCGGCGGCATGAGCTTTCAGCCTTCGGAAGCGGCAAAAATTGGACTTATCATTTATTTTGCCTACAGCATGTCATTAGTCAAAGGAAAAATTAAAGAATTCAAATATTTGGTGCGCTATTGGGCAATGCTTGGTTTTTTTGTTGTTCTTCTTCTTTTAGAGCCGCACTTTAGCGTCTGTATCATTATCGGCATGACGGCGGTCATTATGATGTTGGTTGCCGGTGCCAAAATGCGCTATTTTGCGTTAGCGGCAGTTCCTGTCATTCCGATTGGTATCTGGATGGCTGTGTTTGAGCCGTATCGATTGCAACGATTGGTCACTTTCACGAATCCGTTTCAGGATCGACTGGGCGATGGGTGGCAGATTATTCAGTCACTATATGCCATCGGCTCCGGCGGTTTGTTTGGTGTTGGCTTCGGAAATTCCAGACAGAAATTCATGTATGTTTCCGAACCACAGAATGACTTTATTTTCTCTATTATTTGCGAAGAACTTGGCCTGATTGGTGCCCTTGCTATTTTGGCACTGTTTGGCTATATGATATATCGGGGCATCCGAATTGCAATGAAAGCGCCGGATACCTTTGGAAGCTTACTTGTCATCGGCATTATTTCCTTGGTTGGAGTACAGACAGTATTAAATATTGCCGTTGTTACTTCTTCCATTCCGACCACGGGTATTCCGCTCCCGTTCTTTAGTGCGGGCGGCTCGTCACTCGTATTTTTGATGGCGTCAATGGGAATTGTAATGAATGTATCAAAGCATCAGAAGCAAACGAAATTGTAATATCAGGAAAGAAAATGGGGTGGCTGATTTGAAAGCAATTATTTCCGGAGGCGGAACGGCGGGGCACATCAATCCTGCACTCGCTATCGCAGGACACTTAACAAGACACCATAATGCAGAAATTTTGTTTATCGGAACACCAAACGGAATGGAGAGCACCTTGGTGCCGAAAGCGGGTTATGCGATGAAAACTGTCGTGGTAGAAGGATTGATTCGAAAACTGACCCCAAAAAACATCAAGGTATTATATCATTTTATAAAAGCCATTTCTGATTGCAAAAAAATCATTCGGGAATTTGCGCCCGATATAGTGATTGGCACCAGTGGCTATGTGTGTGCCCCGGTGATGGTAGCGGCACATCAGCTGGGGATTCCGACGCTGATTCATGAACAGAATGTAATTCCGGGTTTTACGGTCAAACTGACTGCGTCGATGGTGGATGCAATTGCCATCAGTTTTTCAGAAACAACAAAGTACTTAAAACCGAAAGTGGCTGATAAATGCTTTTTGACAGGAAACCCGCTTCGTGAAAATATGCTTGATATCAGCTATGAAGAAGCAAGAAAGCGGCTCAAGCTTGATGAAAGACCGTTTATTGTTTCTCTGGGCGGAAGCCTGGGCGCACGGGCAGTCAATCGTGCAGTAGCAGAATATATACAGGGCTCAGATCCGGATTCTGTCCAAATTCTTGCGGCAACAGGAAATCGGTATTATGATGAATTTATGGGGATGCTGGACGAGAAAAAGCTTTCGTCTTCCATTCGTGTAGAACCCTATATTTATAATATGGAAGAGGTTATGCCGGCGGCGGATC
Organism: Clostridia bacterium; assembly: GCA_045536855.1. GTDB lineage: Bacteria > Bacillota > Clostridia > UBA1381 > UBA9506 > RGIG1666. The sequence goes on from JAZSOJ010000043.1 coordinate 7,940, forward strand.
TTGTGATTGCCCGTGCAGGAGCCTTAACCATTAGTGAATTGACAGCGCTTGGCAGACCATCTATTTTAATTCCGTCACCGAATGTGGCGCATGACCACCAGACCTTTAATGCAAAAAGTCTGGCTTCGGGTGGTGCGGCTGTATTGATTCGGGAAACCGAATTGACATCGGAAAAGCTTTCGAAGACCATAGAGGAGCTTTTAGCTGCGCCGGAGACGAGAAAGCAAATGAGTGAAAATGCGAAAAAAATGGGCATCACAGATGCAACAACACGAATTGCTAAGCGCATCTGTGAGCTGATTGACGGAGAAAAGTAACCAATCAAACCTCGCTGCATAGAATGATATTGTATGAAAATGAGAATGACAATATCCGGAGGTGCAGCGTTATGAGCAGGATACTGATTGAAGGTGGCACGCCGCTTGCCGGTGTGGCCGATGTGCATGGAGCCAAAAATGCTGTGTTGCCGATTCTGGCGGCAACGGTTTTAAGCGAGGGTGTTCATGTCATACATAATTGCCCAAAACTAAAAGATGTAAACATTACGATGGAAATGCTTCGTTACCTTGGTGCAAAAGTAGAGCGACAGGACGATACTCTGTTTGTGGATACAAGAGGCCAGCTTGGGAATCATATACCTGAAAAATTGATGCGCCAGCTACGCTCTTCTATCGTATTTATGGGAGCTATTTTGGCACGTAACAAGCGGGCAAAGATTTCAGCACCCGGTGGCTGTGAACTCGGACCCAGACCCATTGATCTGCATGTGAAATCGTTGCGTGAATTGGGTGTTAAGATTAAGGAAACACATGGCTATATTATATGTAACGGGGCAGAAATGAAAGGAACCTCGATCCATCTTTCTTTTCCCAGCGTGGGCGCGACGGAAAATATTATGCTTGCAGCCTGCCTTGCGGACGGAACGACAGTGATAGAAAATGTTGCGAAAGAACCGGAAATTGAAGATTTAGCTTCCTTTTTAAATAAAATGGGGGCCGATATCTCGGGTGCAGGCAGTTCCAAGATCACCATTCGTGGCGTTAAAAGTTTGCATGCAGCAGAGTATTCTGTTATGCCGGACCGAATCGTTGCGGCCACCTATTTATGCGGTGCGGCAGTTACAGGCGGAAGCGTGGAGCTTCACAAGGTTGTCCCGGAACATCTGGCGGCAACGCTTTCCATATTGCGTGAAAGCGGATGCGAAACAAGTGTTGGCGTTGACTGGATTGCACTCAAAGCACCGGAACGCCTGCAGGCAGTTCCGGAAATTACAACAATGCCATATCCCGGTTTTCCTACGGATGCGCAGTCTTTGTTTTTGGCAATGCTGGCGACAGCGCAGGGAACATCCATTATAAAGGAAACAATTTTTGAAAGCCGATTTAAGCCGGCGGAAGAATTGGTGCGCATGGGCGCAGATATTACAACACACGACCACATTGCGGTGGTGCGTGGAATCAAACGACTTTCCGGAGCTACCGTAAGTGCCAGGGATTTGCGTGGAGGTGCGGCACTGGTGATCGCAGGTCTTTCCGCTGACGGCGTGACAGAGGTTGAAAATCCGTGCTATATTGACCGTGGTTATGCAGAACTCACTCAAGCCCTTGAAAGTTTGGGCGCAAAGATTAAGAGGGTAGATTACTAACGTTCCGATGAAGGGGAGAAGAAAAATGGCGAAAGCAAAAAAGAGAAAGAAGTATAAAGTAAATAAAGTCAGGGGCATAGCCGTCTTAGCGCTTGTGTTGTTTGTAGGACTGCTGTGCTTCTGCCTGTTTTCGCCCATATTTAATATAACGGCAATTGAGATCAGCGGAAACTCGATGGTCTCAACGACAGAAATTACCGAGCGTACCGCCTATCTTATGGGGGATAATATTTTCAGAGTGAGTAGTGGCGGTGTTTCCAAAACCTTGCGCCCGCTTGCTTATTTAGACACGGTTACAATAAAAAGGAAGCTTCCGAGCACACTGGAAATCTGCGTTACGGAATGTAGTACAGAGCTGATGTTTCCTCATATGGCGGCATATTTGTTGACAGATGCAAACGCTAAGGTATTAGAGGAAATCAGTGATCCGACCGGATGGGAACTTCCTTTGATTTACGGGGTGGAAATTGCTGAGGGCGAGATTTCCGAAAACATCGTAGCGCAAGATGAAGTGAAATTCGATATTATTATGAACTTTATTCAGTATCTGAAAGAAAAGTCGCACTTTTCTGATGTTCGCAGTGTAGATTTTACGGACATTACGAATATATGGGTCACATACAAAGACGGCTATCGGGTCAACTTCGCAAAATTTGAGGAAATGGATTATAAAATGAAAATGCTGGAGATGATTTTACCGCAGGTGGACCGCTCGGAAGGGACATACATTGATCTTACCACGCCGTCGCAAGTCTTTACCGGGAAAATAGAAGCCCCAGAAACTCCGGCACCGGAAACAGAAGAAAATGCGACGGAGGCACAAGAGGGTACAGAGCCCCTGACCAATGAGAAAGAAAACACCGAGAATGCGGAAAACATACCGCAAGAGTAGAGAGGAGGTTCCTGATTGAAAAAGAATTATAAAGCACAGATTTCCCTTGGCATTGTCTTTATGATATTGGCTTTTTTGATTACTGTGCAGTTTCGCAGTGTAACCATCAACAATGCAACGGTTAATCAAAACAATCAACGTATGGAAGACCTCTTGAGTGAACTGGATAAGCAGAGAAAAGAAAACGAAAATTTGAATACAAAAATTGAGGAATATGAGGAGAGTATAGCGCAGTATCGCAGCGAGTCCGGTCTTGCGTTTATGGAGGAACAATTAAAGCATGCGGAAATTTTGGCAGGCCTTGTGGATGTCAAAGGACCGGGCGTTATGGTCTCCCTCGATGATGCAAAGAACAGAAATGGAACAAGCGGTATCGAGGCAAACAGCACCCTAATCCACGATGAAGATATTCGTCGGGTGATCAATGAACTGTCTGCGGCAGGTGCGGAAGCAATCAGTGTGAATGATTCCCGTATCATTAGTACCACGGCAGTACGTTGTGTGGGTCCGACAGTCTTAGTCAATGATACAAAAATGGCACCGCCGTATAAGATTTGTGCAATCGGAAAGCCCGAGCAGCTGGAAGCGGCGCTTAACTTAAATGGTGGCGTTATTGATGGTTTGCGTGTGTGGGGTTTTGAAATTGAAATTCAAAAATCAGAAGAGATCCTCATTCCGAAGTATAGTGGGACGATTAATTTCCGAAGTGCTGCTGCGGTTGAGATGAATAAGGAGGGAATCCGATGATTGTACTTCTTTTTATTCTGGCGGGTATTTTGATCGGCCTTATCGGGCCGTGGCACGTATCTGCTCAGGCGAGTCCCTATATTGCGATTGTCATTTTGGCGTCATTTGATTCTGTCTTTGGCGGTTTATCCTCCATGTTTAAAAAGTCATTTCATATGCCAACATTTATTTCCGGCTTTGTCGGTAATTCTGTGTTGGCCGCACTATTGACTTTTATTGGGAAAAAACTCGACGTTGATTTATATTTGGTCGCACTCATTGTTTTTGGAACAAGATTATTTACAAATTTTTCCATGATTAGACGATTTTATTTAGATTCATGGACAGAGAAATTGAAAAAATAACCATAAAAATACACTTTTTTCCATTTTTTGTGAAAAAAATGTGAATTTTATAA
>JAZSOJ010000078.1:0-13565 GCA_045536855.1 Clostridia bacterium
GCCCTGACCAAAGCCGATGAGGGCGGAGTTTGCAAACATCGAAATTCTCGTAACCACCGACATCCCCGCAATTGCGGCATCGGAGTAGCCGCCTGCAATGTTATTTAAGAGCATCGTGGAGATACTGCCTAAGCCCTGACGAATGAGGGATGGAAAACCACCACGGAAAATTTCGATCTGATAATACGCATTCATTTTTACATTCTTAAAAGAAAGCTTTAAGTTACTGCCCCGTGCCACACCGATGAGCAAAAGCAAAAAACTAACCAACTGGCTGAGAATCGTTGCAAGCGCAGCACCGGCAACGCCCATCCCGAAGCCGAAAATAAAAATTGGGTCGAGCACGATATTTAACACTGCACCGCTCACAATCCCCGCCATCGCATAGACGGCGCTTCCTTGAAACCTCAGCTGATTATTGAGCACAAAAGAGACCATCATAAACGGAGCACCAATTAAAATAATCTGCATATAGCTGATGACATCAGCCCGAATGGTCGGCGTCGCACCCAAAAGCTCGGAGAGAGGTTCCGCAGAGGCAAGCCCCAGCACCATCAATAAAATGCCAACCAAGAATGCAGAAAAGAATCCCGTCGATGCCATTTCGGATGCTTCTTTGTCCTTCTTTTGTCCGAGCACACGGGAAATAAAGTTGCCTGAGCCGTGACCGAAGTAGAACCCCAACGCCTGAATGACTGCCTGCAGGGAAAATACCACACCGACCGCCGCCGTTGCCTCGGTCGAGAGCTTTCCTACAAAATAGGTGTCTGCCATATTATAAAACGCCGATACGAGCATGCTGATCATCGTAGGAATTGCAAGCCTCATAATGAGCGGCTCGACCGGCATTGTTGTCATCATCCCGAATTTGTCTTTTGTGTCCATTTTATTTTGCGCCTCTTTTATCGTTTTTTAAAATCATATCATATTTCCTTATAAAACGCAAGAAAGGGACTGCGCATTTTGCACAGTCCCTTTTGACAAGGAATTTGCCGCTTGCTTTTGCATTCGGCATTTACTCGCTATTAGTCCTTCGGCATAAAGGACTTACAGTCCGTACATTGATTCATCGTCGGATTGTTTTCATGCGTTCCGACCGTAATCGATTCCAGCGAGCAATAGTTTTGGTCCATACAGTGATACTTACACTGCTGAACGGTACACTTAATACATTCATTCGCTTTACAGTTCATGTTTATACCTCCTTGTTGGTACACACTTATTATGCTCGCCGCCAAAAAAAATATTCCTGTTTTCGTGACATTTTGATTTCAAATGCGGAAAAACTATTGAAGAAACTAATATTCTATGATAGAATAAGTGCCAATATAATCCGCTTTTAAAAATTATTGTTTATTCTTATTTTTTGGTATCATTTTTCCTTGTGCCCAAAAAAACAAGGGAAAACACGCATATGGAGGCTGTGTCAGCTATGAATATTAAAAAATTTGTTGCCGCTATGCTTGTTACCGTCTTTACTTTTTCTGCGGTATTCGGCGGTGTATATCTTGCATATCTTTTCAATAAAAACAGTCTTTCGGGGCAGATTTCCGCCCTGCTCGATCAGGTGGACAGTGATAGAATCAACTTTTTGGTCATGGGTCTTGACGACGATAAGACCCGCGCGGATACGATTATGATGATTTCCGTAGATGCCTCCAATAAGTCTGTCAAACTGCTTTCTATCCCTCGTGATACGAAAGTGACCGTCGCAGGAAAATCGATTAAAATCAACTCCACCATGGGTTACAAGCGTCGGGAAGAGCTGATGATTGAAACGCTCAGAAAGTTGACAGGAATGCCGATTCATTACTATGTAGAGATCGACTTTGAAGGCTTTAAGGATATCATTGATGTTTTGGGTGGCGTAGATTATAATGTGCCATACAACATGGATTATGATGACCCTGCACAGGATCTGCATATCCATTTAAAGAAAGGGATGCAGCATTTAGACGGACAAAAAGCACACGACTTCGTTCGTTTCCGTCATAACAACGACGGCTCCGCTCCCGGTCTTTATGCACTCGGCGATCCCGGCAGAATTGACGCCCAGCAAAATTTCTTAAAAGAACTGCTGCGTCAGAAACTGCAACCGCAATACCTTGCCAAAGCGCCTGAGTTGATTGAAAAAGTTTATCAGTATGTAAAAACTAATTTCTCCCTTTCCGACTCCCTTCGTTTCGTCGGTTTTCTGCGTGACTTTAGCAACACTTCTTTAGAAACCTATGTGCTCCCGGGCGAAGCGATAAAGGAATTCACCTGGTATTATGTTCATGACCCGGTCAAAACCAGGGAGCTGGTTCGTACAACGTTCGGCTTCGTAGACGGAAAATCCGTTCCGCTACCAACACCGACACCTGCGCCAACCGCTTCTGCCTCCACAAACTAAATGATTTACGGGATTGCGATGCAATCCCGTTTTTTATTTGCATATACCTACTCTTTTTATCATATATTGAACCGTATTTTATAAAAACCGATACCACGGAAAATTTCTCCCCCTTGATTGCAACATTTTTCGAGAAACAGTTGCAAAATGATACAAATTATGCTATAATACTTTCGTTAAGCGAAAACAACGCCGTGGCGTTGTTTTTGAACCAAAGATATGGTGCTTTTGGCACCTTTTTTCTATTTATGGGCATTGTGAAATGCTTAACATACCCGCAGTGTCTGCAGGAAAGGAATGTTGTTATGCGAAAATTGACCTTCTCGGGCGGTATTCATCCGGATGATACCAAGTCTCTGACTGCGCATCTCCCCATTGAAGAAATTGCGCCGCCTAAGCTTTTATATTTCCCGGCACAGCAGCATATTGGCGCACCGCCGGAAATCATTGTCGACGTTGGAGACAGCGTCCGATTGGGACAGGCGCTCACGAAAAGTGAAGCTTTTGTGTTTGCTCCGCTGTCGAGCAGTGTGTCCGGAACGGTAAAGGACATCGGACTCTACCCGCACCCAAACGGTACGAAGGTTCCGACCATTGTGATTGAAAATGACGGTTTGGACACACCGGCAGAGCCCTTAAATACCAAACCCTTAGAGGAGCTTTCTCCGCAAGAAATCGTTCGTTTGGTCCGCAACGCCGGTCTTGTCGGCATGGGTGGCGCAGGCTTTCCGACGCACGTAAAGCTTTCTCCCCCGCCGGAAAAAACCATTACGGATATTATTATTAACGGCGCCGAGTGTGAGCCATATCTCACCTCTGACCACCGCTTGATGCTTGAGTGTGCGAAAGATGTCATCGTTGGTACTTTGGCTGTGATGAAGGTCTTTTCTCTTGATACGGCAACGATTGCCATTGAGGAAAATAAACCGGATGCGATTGCCGCTGTTTCCGAAGAGGCAAAGAAAGTTTCCGGTATCCGGATTGCCGTTTTGAAAAAGAAGTATCCGCAGGGTGCGGAAAAACAGCTGATTTATGCTGTTACCGGTCGACAGGTGCCCTCCGGCGGTCTGCCGGCAGATATCGGTGCCGTTGTTCTAAATGTAGGAACGACTGCAGAAATTGCACGTGTGATTGAAGACGGAACTCCACTTTACCGTCGTGTCGTAACGGTGTCGGGTAACGCTGTCGCCGAGCCGAAAAACCAGCTTTTGCGAATCGGAACTCCGTTTTCCTATGCGATAGAACAATCCGGCGGCTTTTCTGCGCCCCCCACGAAAATTATTATGGGCGGACCGATGATGGGTATCGCCACCTGCTCGCAGGATGTGCCGGTAGTCAAAGGAACTTCCGGTATCTTAGCCCTTTCCGATGCCGAGGCAACCTGGCGAAATGAATCTGCCTGCCTCCGTTGCGGCAGATGTACTTCGGTCTGTCCGATGGGCCTTGTGCCGTCTGCGCTGACGGCGTATGCAAATTTGAAAGATTTGGAGCAGTGCGAAAAATATCATATCATGGATTGTATGGAATGCGGCAGTTGTTCGTATGTCTGCCCTGCACAAAGGCACTTGATTCAGTCGATTCGCTGGGCAAAATCAGAGCTTTCGAAAAAGCGTGCCGCTATGAAAAAATAAAACGATCGTAACCTTTTGCGACCGATGTCATTTTCACAATCAGAAAGGAAGGATGTTCATGGCAGAGCAACTACCGGTTCTCTCCTCGTCACCGCATATCCGTACCTTACGCACCACACACAGTATTATGCGTGACGTTATTATTGCTTTAATACCCGCACTTTGCTGCGGCGTTTTCTTCTTTGGATTCCGTGCCTTGTTTTTGGTTTCCATCAGCACGGTTTCCTGTATGGCTTTTGAATTTTTATGGCAAAAACTCACTCATAAGCCGTCTACGCTCCCTGACGGGACGGCGGCGGTTACAGGACTTTTGCTGGGACTGAATATGCCTGTTTCGGCACCCTGGTGGATTCCGGTGATCGGCGCTTTCGTTGCCATCATTATTGCAAAACAGCTTTTTGGCGGCACAGGACACAATTTTGTCAATCCTGCACTTGCCGGCCGTGCATTTTTACTGGCCTCCTGGCCGGTACTGATGACCCGCTGGGTAATGCCCTTTGAAACCGGCTTCTTTATTAGCCCGGATGTGGTGTCTTCTGCAACACCGCTCGCTATCTTAAAAGGAACGGTAGAGGGAGAGCTTCCTTCACTGGTTTCGATGGTTTTGGGGAATATCGGCGGTTGTATCGGCGAAACCTCTGCCCTCGCACTCCTTTTGGGCGGAATTTATCTGATTCTGCGTGGTGTGATTCGCATTCATACCCCTCTTTCCTATATCGGAACGGTTGCCGCTCTTAGCTTTTTCTTCTCCTCTGGCGACCTCGGCGCAACCGAAAGCATGCTTTATCACGTCTTTGGCGGCGGCCTATTTTTAGGTGCTGTCTTCATGGCAACCGACTATGTGACCTCTCCGATTACGGGCAAAGGTCAGATTGTCATGGGTATCGGCTGCGGCGTTCTCACTTTCGTCATCCGTCGCTTTGGCGGATATCCTGAGGGTGTAACCTATGCGATCCTCCTGATGAATATCGCAACGCCCTTAAATGACCGATTTACCAAACCGAAAAAATTCGGCACAGAAAGAAAAGGGGGCGCAAAATATGCAAAAAAATGAAAACCCTATCGTTTTGGCCGTAATATTATTTTTGATTACCGCATCCGTCGCTCTGCTTTTATCCTACACCAACATTTTAACAAAGGATAAAATTGAGGAAAACGCCGTGCTGGAACAAACTAAAGCTCGTGCAGAAGTGATGGCAGATGCCGAAAGCTTTGAGAAATTAGAGCTTGCTTTGGATGAAAACAGTATTGTAAAAGAAATATATATCGCTAAAAACACAAGCGGCGAAACCATCGGCTACTGTGTCAGCGTCACACCGAATGGCTTTGGCGGTGCGATGGAGCTGACGGTTGGAATTCTTTTGGATGACAGTTTAAGCGGAGTCAAAATCGTATCTCTTTCAGAAACTCCCGGCCTCGGCTCGAAAGCAAGTGAGCCGGCGTTTTTGGACCAATTTGTAAACAAAAGTATCAAAGATGAGCTTGCCGTAATCAAAAGCGGCACGCCGAAAGAAAATGAAATTATTGCCGTCTCCGGAGCAACCATTACCTCGACGGCGGTAAAGAACGGCATCAATGCAGCACGTGATGCGGTCACAGAACTCAAAAATACTGCGGCAAGCGCCGAGATAGAGTAAGGAGGGGGATACTTGTGCAGATGAAAGAATTTACCAAAGGCTTAATCAAAGAAAATCCGACCTTTGTTCAGTTGCTTGGTATGTGCCCCACCCTTGCGGTCACGACCAGCATCGCAAACGGAATCGGAATGGGACTTTCTGCTACGGTTGTTTTGGTGATGTCCAACCTCTTGATTTCCCTGCTCCGTAAAACCATCCCGGAAAAAATCCGCATCGCATCTTATATCGTTATTATCGCAGGCGTCGTCAGCGCAGTTGAGATGCTTCTAAAGGCATTCATTCCCGAGATTTCCAAATCGCTCGGTTTGTTTATTCCGCTGATTGTCGTAAACTGTATTATTTTAGCTCGTGCAGAGGCGTTTGCCTCGAAAAACACGATAGGAAACTCAATGCTTGACGGTCTGGGCATCGGCCTTGGCTTTACGGCGGCACTGACAATTATCAGTGCAATTCGTGAACTGTTGGGCGCAGGAACGCTGTTGGGCGTTTCTGTATTCGGTGCAAGCTTTGAACCGGCGACCATCCTGATTCTGCCTCCGGGTGCATTTATCGTGCTTGGGCTTTTGATTGGTACCATCAACTGGCTCCGCGCGAAACGGACGGAAGGGGGTAACAAATAATGCAAACGATTGGTGAGCTTGTCCTGCTCTCTTTGAGCACGATTTTAGTAAACAACTTTGTATTGGTAAAATTCCTTGGCATCTGCCCCTTTTTAGGCGTTTCCAAAAAGGTCAGTACGGCCATCGGCATGAGCCTTGCCGTTACCTTTGTAATGACAGTGGCATCGGCTCTAACTTATTTGGTTCAGGTGTACTTACTCGATGCGCTGGGCATTGGCTATATGCAAACGGTTGCCTTTATTTTGGTCATCGCCGTTTTGGTACAGTTTGTCGAAATGGTCATTCAGAAATTCTCCCCTGCGCTTTACAATGCGCTGGGTATTTATCTTCCTCTGATTACAACGAACTGCGCCGTTTTGGGCGTAGCGCTCCTCAATGTGCAGGAAGGGTATGACTTTATCCATTCGGTTGTATTCGGTTTTTCGGGCGGTCTTTCGTTTATGTTGGCAATCGTGTTGTTTGCCGGCGTGCGTGAGCGCTTAGAAACCGCTGATATTCCCAAACCCTTGCAGGGATTCCCGATTGCTCTGGTTACGGCAGGCCTCATTGCCATGGCGTTCTTAGGCTTTTCGGGTATGAAATTTTAAGGAGGTGCGCTACTGATGGAAATCTTAACCCCTATTTTAGTTCTCGGCTGCTTGGGCGTTGTCTTTGGCGCACTTTTGGGTGTTGCAGCGAAAGTCTTTCGTGTGGATAAGGACGAACGAATCGAACAGGTACAAGAACTTTTATCCGGTGCAAACTGCGGTGGCTGTGGTTATGCCGGCTGTGCCGCCTTTGCTGAGGCAGTGGTTGGCGGCGAGGCAAACCCCTCTCTTTGCTCCGGAACCTCGGAGGAAAACATCCGCAAAATTGCAGAAATTCTGGGTGTCGAAACCCAAACGGGACCCCGTATGATTGCCCGTGTGTTGTGTAGCGGTACCTGTGGCAAAGCGATCAACAACGCCCGCTATGAAGGCATCTATGACTGCGTTGCTGCGGCTCGTTTTGGAAGCGAAAAAGCGTGTATCTACGGCTGTATGGGCTACGGAAGCTGCGTTGGGGCATGCCCCTTTGGCGCAATCAGCGTAAATGACGGCGTAGCACAAGTGGACGAAACCATCTGTACGGGTTGCGGCGTTTGCGTCTCGACCTGCCCGAGAAAAGTGATCGAGCTCGCTCCTGTGGCACAAAGAGCATTCGTTCGTTGCCGTTCGAAGGAAAAGGGTGCGGCAATGAAAAATATCTGCTCGGCGGGTTGTCTGGGTTGTAAAATTTGTGAGAAAAACTGCCCCGCAGATGCCATTCATGTCGCCGATAATATCGCTCATATTGATTACGATAAATGTACCGGTTGCGGCATCTGCGCTGAAAAATGTCCGAAAAAGATTATCAGCTTTACCGAAGCTTAATGCGGAGGTCTTTATGGAACTTTATTTTGCACCGATGGAAGGCATCACAACAGCAAGCTTCCGTCGGACTCATGCGGAAATGTTTGACGGTGCGGATGCTTATTTCGCACCGTTTTTAACGCCCTCGGATAACGAGAAAATCACAAAAAAGGGGATATCGGGTTTACTCCCCGACCAAAATCCGCAGGGCGCACCCAAAGCGCAAGTGCTTTGTAACAATGCACTCGCCTTTCATAAGTTCACGGAAAAAATCAAATGCTACGGCTTTTCCGAGCTGAACTTAAACCTCGGTTGCCCCTCAAATACCGTCACACGAAAAGGACGTGGAGCAGGCTTTTTGAAAGATAAGGCGGCACTTTCTTCCTTTTTAGAGCAAATCTTTGCGGAGAACGATATCCGCATTTCTATTAAAACACGGACAGGCTATGCGTCGGGTGAGGAAATAGACGCCCTTATGGCGATGTATAACCGCCACCCCGTTTCGCTCTTGATTGTCCATGCCCGTGCCGGCCTTGATTATTATAAAGGAGCGCCCGATATGAGCTCCTTCCAAAAAGCATACATTTCGTCAAAGCATCCTTTGTGCTATAACGGAGACATCTGCTCTGCGGAAGATTATCACCGTATCGCAAAGGAGTTCCCGGCCCTCCACAGCGTAATGATTGGGCGTGGTGCACTTAAAAATCCGGCATTGTTCCGGGAAATTCGTGGCGGTAAACCACTTTCCACCGAGGAGCTAATTGCATTTAGCCGGAAGCTTTGTGAAAACTACCTCCCGGTCTTGGGATGCGAAAAATACACCCTGCAAAAGCTCAAAGAGATCTGGGTATATGTCATGCAGAACTTCCCCGATGAACCGAAGTTAACAAAAGCAATCAAAAAAGCAAACACCCTTGCGGACTTCTTCTCCGCCATAGAGTGCTTGCCGGAATTATAAAAAAACAAACGGCAGAAACCATTTTGTTTCTGCCGTTATTTTTATTCTTTTTGATTCTCCGCCTGCGTATTTCGTTCCCAAAACACGCCGCCTTTATAACCCTGAATCTCCGGAGACTTTTCCGCCATTTCAAGACGCTGTTCGGCCCAGATGCAGTACTGCGGTTCTGCCTCAATTCCGATATAATGCCGTCCCAGTTTTTTGGCAACTACGCTCGTTGTCCCCGAACCCAAAAAGGGGTCAAGCACGATATCGCCCTCATTTGCGCTTGCTAAAATCAGCTTAGCAATCAGTTTTTCCGGCTTTTGCGTGGGATGCGCCGTATTTTCCGGCATCGACCAGAACGGAATTGTTATATCATCCCAAAAATTCGATGGGCAAGTGTCACGGAATTTCCCATCCTCCGTCTCCTGCCAATCCTTCGGCACGCCGTCTTCACGATATGGCGCACGCACCTTTCGGCGCATTTTTACGGCGTCTAAATGAAAGGTATATTCCTCTCCCTTGGTAGCAAACCAAATATCCTCCATTCCGTTTTTCCAGTTGGATTTTGCCCCTCGGCCCTTTTCTCTTTGCCAGGTGATGCGGTTTCGCACACAAAAAAGCTCTCCAAGCACACGCCCGATGATCAGACTGCTCTCCCAATCACAGCAAACATAAATCGATCCGTTTTCTTTTAATAATGGCGCTACTGCCGAAAGCCAGGTGCGTGTATATTCCTCATACTCCTCCACCCCTTTTTTCACAAAGGTCGTTTTCCCAAAAGTTTTGGAGATGTTATATGGCGGATCAGCGATGATTAAATCGACACTTTTCTCAGGCAGCAGGCGGAGCACGGAAAACATATCACCAAAAACGGTTTTGTCAAGCACCGCATCAAGCGTTTGTTGCGGTGAGGATAGCGTTATGGTGCGTGCAAGATACACTTGCCCCGCTTCTACGGACGTATCAATCGTCTTGTTTCTTCCCGCCTTCATTGGATCGCCTCCTCGCTTTCATATAGCTCTATTGTATATGAAAATCCACACCCCGTCAAGGCAAAAGAGCGAGGAAAGCATTCGAAAAATTTAGCGAAAAAGCGCGGAATAAAAATTTCCTTTTTTAGAAAAACTACTTGACAAACGTTCTTTCTTGTGCTATACTACACTATGCAATAGCGCGGGATGGAGCAGTCCGGTAGCTCGTCGGGCTCATAACCCGAAGGTCGGTGGTTCAAATCCGCCTCCCGCAACCAATACGTTAACCGATTCAGATATCGGGGACGAAAATCCAGTAACCACAATGGTTACTGGATTTTTTCTTGCTCTTTTTCAAAGCAGAAATTCATGGTTATAAATGTAGGGGCGACTTCCGTCGCCCCTACATTTCATCCTCTGCCGTAATAATACTTTTCGTCCTCACCGTGGCGCACCAGTTGTACGTTGAATACCTCCTGAATGGCTGAGGAAGTGTATATCTCGTTCGGTTTTGCTTGAATCCTTGTCCGCCCGTTTTTGAGCACGAGAATTTCGTCGGAAAAATCGAATGCCATAGGCAGATCGTGCATAACAGCAACGATGCCTTTCCCATGATCTGCAAGTGTACGCAACAGTTTCATTAAATCAAGTTGATGCGCAATATCCAGATAGGTCATAGGTTCATCAAGAAGAATATAATCGGTGTCTTGCGCAAGAGCCATGGCGAGATAGGCGTTTTGACGCATCCCTCCCGAAAGCGTGTATAAAAGCTTATGCGCAAGCTCGGCAACGCCGACGACCTCCATCGCTTTTTGTGCCACCTCTCTGTCGTGGCTTGTGTATCGTCTCGGATATGAAAGATAAGGGAATCTTCCATGCAAAACCATTTGCTCCACTGTCATATCGGGAGTATTCTTTCCCTGTGAGAGATATGCTGTTTTCTTTGCGATTTCATTTCTGCTCATGAATTTCAAGTTTTGTCCGTCAATAGTAATCTCGCCCTGCGATATCGGCAAAATGCCAAGCGCCGCTTTAAGAAGCGTACTTTTCCCGCATCCGTTTACCCCTATCACACTCGTCAGTTTTCCTTTTTCAAAAGCTGCCGTAACACCGTCAAGAATGGTCTGCTTTCCGTAGCCTGCAGATATGTTTTTCAGTTCAAGCATGGCGGTGCCCTCCTTTTCCTTTGATCAGAATGAAGATAAAGAAGGGTGCCCCGAGAAAAGCCAACATAATTCCTACGGGCAATTCATAGGGCGCAAACAAGACTCTTGCAAGTGTATCGCAGAGAGTGACAAAGCCCGCACCAAACATCGCACTCAATGGAATCAAGTGCTTTGCTTCCGATAAACCAATTCTTCTCACTGCGTGTGGCACAAGCAAACCGACGAAGGAAAGAAGTCCGCAAACGCTGACCGCTGCACCTGCCAAAAGCGCTGACAACATCAAAAATATTGCTCGCATCACACCCGTATTAAGCCCAAGGCCTTTGGCGTTTTCATCGCCAAGAGTCAGCACGTCAAGCTCGTTTGAGAGCGTTTGCAGTACCAGTACGGATATAACGATTCCAATGGCAGCAGGCATCACTTTGGCATATGTAACCGACGAAAAGTCCCCGATTTTAAAATCGTTACTCATTACACTGATTTCGGGAACAAAGGTAATAATGGTGTCTGCGATAGCACCGAGCAGCGCATTTAATGCAACACCAATAAGTATTACCGTTCCCCTCGATGCGCCCCATTTCTTTGCTCCGACGCTGACGAGCATAACGGTAAGAAATGCACCCAGGAACGAAAACAGCGAAAGCTGCCAACCTCCGATCACACCAAACGCAGAACAGAGCGTTACCGCAAGACCCGCTCCTGCATTGACACCTATGATACTTGGCGAAGAAAGTCTGTTTGCAAGAACGCCCTGTATCACCGCACCCGCCACGGCGAGAGCCATACCGCAAACAAGGCTTCCGAGGACTCTCGGCAACCTGACGTATATCAAAATTCTTGCTTCAGGACTTTGGTAATCCCCGCATGTGATAGCCGAAAACATCTCCGAAAAGCTCAGCTTGGTTGACCCGAGCAATATGCCAAGAATGACGGACAGAAGCAAAACAGCAATTGCTATGCCGTAAATATACGCTATTCTATTGTTTCGTAAGCTTTTCATAGAGTATTCCGTATGACTCTGCCCAGTGTACGTTCGGCTTCAGATTAAACAGCGTTTTGTCCATAATATGTAATCTGCCGTTCTTTACCGCATCGAGCGTATTCCAAACAGGGTTTCCCTTCATCATATTTTCAAGCGACTCTTTTGCCGCTTTTGTGTTGTTTCCCATCGTAACGACAAAAATATGGTGCGGCTTTTCCCGTATCACCGCTTCTACACTCAAATTTTCAAGCAGGCTCGTATTACTATCGGCAATATTGACGCAACCCATATCCGCAAGCATCTCGCCGAGTATCGTTCCGCTGCTCCCTTTTGCTTTCACAAAGCTCGATGCCGCTCTCAGCAACAGAATTTTCCGTTCACTTTCCGAAACTGCTGCGCCTGCATACCGAGCTTTTATCCCATCGATCTGTACTTTGAGCGTAAGGCCGTTCTGCTCATATAAATCCTTTCGCCCTGTAATATCGGTACAAATCTTAAGCATATTCAGATAATCGTCAAAATTGTCAACGTCAAAATAAGCAACTGTAATTCCCATCGTTTCCAGGGACTCTTTTAGCTCAACGTGAGAAGCGGTTGATGCGCTTGCAATAACAAAATCGGGATTGACCGAAATTAGAAGTTCCAGACTGGGAGAGTGCGCACCGCCAAGATTGACGGCATCATCAAGCGCTAACCCAAAATCCTCCCACGCATCCCCAGCAGAGGCACGGATCTCCCCTCCCGACAAAACCCACACATCCGAAAAACTTCCGAGCAATGAGGCAACTCTTTCAGGGTTTTTCTTCACTTGCACTTTCCGCCCAAGATCATCGGTAAACACAATGGTATCTTCATCGGGCAAATCACCTTGGTTGCGACACGCCGTTAAGATGCCGAACAAGGCCATCGTAAGGGTTATAACCAGAATACAAATAACAAGTTTCTTCTTAGTCATGTTCTTCTTTACTAACCTCAAATTCATTGACTTATCTTCAAAAATATGGTATAATTATTATAATAATAATATCATAAAATCATAGTTGTGTCAATTTCAAAGAGGTAAACAATATGCTTACGAAAGAACAAATCATGGGCGTGAAAGCAAGAGGATTTTTACGCAACAGAGGCACGGAATGTTTCTCCGGAAGAGTCGTTACCGTTGCAGGTCTTTTCTCCCCCGATGAACTTCATTCCATTGCCGAATGCGCCGAGAATTTCGGCAACGGCAAGATTATTTTCACCGCAAGACTTGCCGCCGAAATCGTAGGAATTCCCTTTGAAAAGATTCCTGAGGCCGAGCGCTTTATGGCGGACAAAGGACTCTATTTCGGCGGAACAGGCGCAAAGGTTCGTCCTGTCACTGCTTGTAAGGGTACAACCTGCGTTTACGGGAACATCGATACACAAGCAATCGCTAAAGTAATTTATGATAAATTCTATATCGGAATGCACGATGTTAAGCTTCCTCATAAATTCAAGATTGGTGTTGGCGGATGCCCCAATAGCTGTATGAAACCAAGTCTTAATGACGTAGGAGTGGAAGGTTGCAAAGCGTTCTCTTTTGACAGTGGTCTGTGCCGTGGCTGTAAAAAGTGTTTGGTGGCTGAAAACTGTCCCTCCAAAGCCGTTTCCATAGCGAATGGCAAGGCCGTCATTGACGAGAACAAATGCACGAAATGCGGCGTATGCGTTGGCAAATGTCCTTTTGGTGCCGCACCCAAGGAAGCGGCGTCGGTGTGCCGTATCTTCGTTGGCGGAACCTGGGGGAAAAAGCAACGCATGGGTACACTTTTATCTGCGCTGTACACCTGCGATGAAATTCCTGCCGTAATCGAAAAGGTTATGCTTTGGTA
>JAZSOJ010000119.1:0-6022 GCA_045536855.1 Clostridia bacterium
TTTCAATTTTCTGCTTAATTGCTGGGATTAATTCTTGTACTTTTTCATATTTTCTGGGCATAATTTAAGACCTCCTATTGTATTTTATTCTACAACAAGAGGTCTTTTTTGTCTATTGTCCGTTTTTACTGGTTCGGTTCAGCACTCGCTGTGGTCTTTTTATTATTCTAAGATATAAACTTTGCAATTTCTTCTTCCGAACTGAATACATTCACGACGGGTATTGTAGCAAAGGTCTACACGGTTTCCTTTAATTGCACCGCCGGTATCTGCAGCAATTGCAAAACCATAAACCCAGGATTTTCCGCCGTCTGCAGATTCAACATATACCTTTGAACCAAGCGGAATAATGCGTGGATCAACAGCGATGACACCGTACTGGGCTTTCATACCCGTTGCGGTCAGACCGCCGTATCCGCCGTTACTTTCGGGGGAGGGATCATAGGCAGTTGCCTTACATTCCAATACTTTTTTGTAACGGACGCCGCCACGTGAAGTATGCACAACGCCCGGCTCATATATACCATATTCAACGATTCGTTCTACCGGGTGCACAATAACGTTCTGTGCCAACATCAGCTTTTCAACAACCACGCCATCTTTTGTTGTGACTCGATAGGTTGGTTCAGCCCAACCGGTATCGCCTTCCTGAATGACATTGATATAGCCTTTTTCCTTGTTTTCTAACGGAATCTTGGTTTCGTAGAACGACATAAGTTGCTCTTCTTTGACGATGGTAATATCAATGTTTGTGTAGCTTACGGACATTCCCTCGGTTACGGGAGTTTCCGGAGCAGGGAAGAGCTCGTCGTGCTCGTCCAGTGTAATATCTGCATCTTTTAATGCCTTACCCAGCGTGTCCTCGCAGCTGTAGAATTCTTTGGTGCTGCCGCCGGTTGTCAGGTAAATGGTTTTACCTCTGGTAATGGTAATGATTTCGTTATTTTTCAATCTTTCTTCCGGAGCAACGGAAATGCGGTCTCCGGGGCGCAAAAATACTTTTTGCTCAGCTAATGCTTCTTCAACAAAAACTTTTGTTGTCGTAGCGGTGATGGTTTTCTCGCCATCAATAATTGTGATGTGCTTTGTGCTTGCAAAGCCGAAAAGGAAAACGGTTACCACAGCTAAAACAGTAAGCGTCGCCAAAAGACCGAAAAAGCTTTTAAGCGAAAAACGCTGTGCGCTTCCCTTGTCGTTCTTGGTAAACATAAAAAACCTCCTCGTAATGAAGCAAACAAATTCGTTTGCTTTCTCACCTATGGCAAAGAGAAAAATGCCGTTGATTTTTCTGCGAATCAATCCACAGAAATAATAGGTGAGTTTGTAACGCAGATATTACGAAAATGTTACAAAACCAATAGGACGCTGACTATTATAAAACATTTTCGGCGAAAAGTCAAACAAATGACTATTTTTTAGCAAAAAACATTAATAAAAAAGCTTCCATAAAATGGAAGCGTCTTGTTTCAGCGCCGTTATAGCATAGTATAAGCAAAAAAATGGATAAATATTCCAAAAATATAGAATTTTTCGTTTTTTGCTTTTAAATTTACCAAAAACAAGAAAAATATTACATGATATGGAAACTGATTAAGGGGTTACGGTGATGAGTTCCTCTAACTCAAGGAAGGTTTTATCGCCAATTCCGCTGACTTTCTTGATATCGTAAATGGTCTTAAACGGCCTATGTCTGCGGTATACTATAATGCGTTCGGCGAGCGTTGGACCAATTCCCGGAAGAGAATCAAGTTCTGATAAGCCGGCAGAGTTTAAATCGATCTTTTGACTGACACCGGTTGTGTTGGATTGTTCAGGTTGGACAACGGGATCTTGATTGCTGGTCACAAAAGGTTCTTCCGTGCTTGCAGCATATATGCCTTCGGAATGAAATTCCGGCGGGATGGTTGCGGATTTTTCCTTAATTAATAAATAGGTTCCGAAACCGGTAACAAGGATAATTGCAAAACTGATTGCAATAGCAGAAAGGAGCTTTTCTTTCATTATAATTCACCCTCAGAATATTCGTGTTCTTTTTTTCAAAAATACTGGAAATTGCATTTGATTTATGATATGATACTATTATATAATGACACATATTGTTGATAATTGCAAGATAAAGGAGTAATTCTATGGCAGCAGGTAAGAAAAAATTGAAGATTTCTTCTGCACAGAAGAAATCTTCAACAAAGAACAAGACGGTATCACGCAAAAAACAAGTGGAAAATGGGGAAATGCGTCTGGAAATGGTTACGCTCTTTACAGTTGTAGCCGGTTTGTTGCTGGGTATTTTTATGTATCTTCCCTCCGGTTTTTTGAGTGAGTGGATCCGTGCCTTTTTGTTGGGGCTATTAGGCTTTCCTGCATATTTGTTCCCTTTGTTTTTAATTGTCAACGGGGTTCATCGTGGAATTAATAAATATTATGAAGAGAATAAGGGAAAGTATATTCTTGCGCTTGTTGGTATGTGGGTGATAAGCTCCATTTGTCACCTGTTTTCCTGGATGCCGCAGTATAACCCGATTCAGCTTCCGAGTATAACTATTTATATTTCAGAGGGCGGTTTGGGTATCGGCGGAGGTCTTTTGGGAGGCATCCTGACCGATGTACTGCGTGGCATGATTGGCAATGTCGCAACCGGAATTGTACTTTTTACAGCTTTGATTGTTTTAATTATGTTTATCACCAAGTGGTCTCCGGTCAAGGCTCTTCTTCGCCTGATTGTCCGCATGGTGATGGAAGCAAAAGCGAGAAAGCAAGCAGAGCAGATGGCGATTGAACAATTGATGGGAAAACAAACCAAAGAGTCGACGCCTGCCAACAAAACAAAAAAAATTGCCGATTTCGGCGAAGATGATGTGGTTCGCACGGAGCACAAAAAACCGAGCGGAAAGGTATTTACTGGCGTTGGTGCGTCAGACAGTACGCAGAATGCGGACGACGAACTTGAGAATCTTCCCGTATTTCCGTGGGAAATGGAGCATATCAATCAGGTGGTTGATCATGCCTTTGGAGAACTTGAGGAAAATAAAGAACAGCCACTGGTTATACGTGAGGAGCATCCGCTGGAAGCTGTGACCCATATAGAATACGAAGAAAATGTAGAGAGCGACCCCGAACTTTCGAACGAGATCACAGACGGTCTGCGGATTGTGCGTCCGGAACGAGTACAGGGAATGGAGGATGTAACAGAGGAAATTGAAGAGGATATCTACGAAAGAATTCCTTATACGTATCCTGATATTGCTCTTTTAGACCATCCGGGCAACGGAGCAGATGGTTTAACTTCTCGTGACGAACTGCGTGAAACGGCGCAAAAACTGATTAGTACACTGAAAAGCTTTAATGTGGAAGCAAAACTTCTGAATGTCAGTAAAGGTCCCACAGTTACCCGTTATGAATTAAAGCCGGGCGAGGGCGTTAAAGTCAGCAAAATTGTAGGCCTTGCAGAAGATATTACAATGCGCCTTGCGGTTAACAATGTGCGTATTGCGCCGGTGCCGAACAAAGAGGCGGTTGGCGTAGAGATTCCAAACAAAAGTATAGA
The DNA here is from genome assembly GCA_045536855.1 of Clostridia bacterium. Taxonomy (GTDB): domain Bacteria; phylum Bacillota; class Clostridia; order UBA1381; family UBA9506; genus RGIG1666. The sequence goes on from JAZSOJ010000119.1 coordinate 3,545, forward strand.
TACGGTCCATGTGCGTGAGGTGATTGATTCTGATGAGTTCAGAAACTTTCCGTCGAAACTTTCGTTCGCACTTGGTAAAGATATTACCGGTCGCAACATTGTTTGCGATATCGGCAAGATGCCACATGTTTTGATTGCGGGTGCAACCGGTTCGGGTAAGAGTGTATGTATTAATACGCTGATTACCAGTATTGTTTATAAAGCGGATCCGAATGAGGTTAAACTTTTAATGATTGACCCGAAAGTAGTAGAGCTTGGAATCTATAATGGTATTCCGCATCTTTTGATTCCGGTTGTTACTGACCCGAGACGTGCCTCCGGCGCGCTTTATTGGGCTGTGCAGGAAATGACCCGCCGCTATAATATGTTTGCTGAGGCGAATGTGCGTGATATGAAGGGTTATAATGAAATGATTTTAGAGAGCGGAAAAGAAAACACGCTTCCGCATATTGTAATTATTATTGATGAGCTTGCAGACCTCATGATGGTTGCACCGAAAGAGGTTGAGGATTCCATCTGCCGTCTGGCACAAATGGCACGTGCGGCGGGAATGCACCTGGTGATTGCAACACAAAGACCATCCGTTGATGTTATTACCGGTCTGATTAAGGCAAATATCCCGTCCCGTATCGCATTCGCTGTCTCTTCCCAGATTGACAGCCGTACCATTTTGGATGCCGGCGGAGCAGAAAAGCTTTTGGGCCGGGGAGATATGCTCTTTTCGCCGGTTGGCGCGCCGAAACCGACCAGACTTCAGGGTGCGTTTATTTCCGATAAGGAAGTTGAGCGTGTGGTTGAGTTTATCAAACACGGTTCAACTGTGCGCTACGATGAAGATATTATTGAAAAGATTGATAAAGGCAAGCCGATCAATGTCAATGAACCAAATGGCGATTCGGAAGACAATGACGAGCTTTTGCCACGTGCGATAGAAATAGCGGTTGACTCCGGTAAAATTTCGGCGTCTTACTTACAACGTCGCTTAAAAATCGGTTTTTCCCGTGCGGCACGCATTATCGACCAGATGGAAGAAAGAGGCTGGATTGGGCCACCGGAGGGAAGTAAGCCGAGAGAAGTGTTGATTACAAAAGAAGATTATCTGGAAATGAGTCTGTCATAAAGTGAGGATTGTATGAACGGAATTGAGCTTGGTTTTTTGCCTGTTTCAAAAGAAGATATGAATCGGCTGGGCTGGGACCGGCTTGATTTTCTGTATATTTCGGGCGATGCATATGTTGACCATCCAAGCTTTGGCCATGCCATCATTACACGTGTGCTTACAGCGGCGGGCTACCGTGTGGGAATCATAGCGCAGCCTGACTGGCAAAGTGCAGAGGAATTTCAAAAGTTGGGCAAACCCCACCTCAATATTTTGATTGGCGCAGGTAATATGGATTCCATGGTTAACCACTATACGGCGGCGAAAAAACCGAGACATGATGATATGTATTCACCCGGCGGCAAAGCAGGTTTCCGCCCGGACCGTGCGACGATTGTATACTGTAACAGAATTCGTGAGGCGTTTGGAGATATCCCGATTATCATTGGCGGAATAGAGGCGAGTCTCAGACGTTTTTCTCATTATGATTATTGGTCCGACAAAGTTCGTCGCTCAATATTGGTTGATAGTCGGGCAGATCTTTTGATTTATGGTATGGGTGAAAAACCGATGACGCAGATTGCAGATCAGCTTGCGCAAGGGACGAGTGTTCACAAGATAACGAACGTGCGTGGTACTTGTTACATCACAAAGGAAGCGCCGACAGCGGACGAAAAGGTTCGTTATCTTCCGTCGTTTGAGGAAACCAGAGACGATAAAAGAAAATACGCAGAAGCGGTAAAAATAGAGTCGGAAGAGCAGGACGGAATCAGAGGCAAAAAACTGGTACAAAAGCACATTGACCGTTATCTTGTGCAGAATCCGCCAACACTCCCTCTTTCACAAAGTGAGATGGACCGTGTGTATGCACTGCCTTACACAAGAACATACCATCCGATGTATGAGGCGGCGGGCGGCATTCCTGCGATCAGCGAAGTTAAGTTCAGCCTGACCAGTGTACGTGGTTGTTTTGGTGCTTGTAATTTCTGCGCATTAGCATTTCATCAGGGACGAACGATTCAAAGCCGCAGCCATAAATCTATTTTGGCAGAGGCAAATAAATTTTTGCATGACCCGGATTTTAAGGGGTATATTCACGATGTAGGAGGTCCGACGGCAAACTTCCGTCAGCCTGCTTGTGAAAAACAGAAACAAACGGGCGTATGTAAAGACAGACAGTGTTTGTTCCCGTCGGCGTGTCCGGGGATGAAAGCAGACCATGGCGATTATCTTGAGTTGCTTGGAAAACTGCGTGCACTTTTGGGAGTAAAGAAAGTTTTTATTTGTTTCGGCATCCGCTTTGATTATTTGATGGAAGACGAGAACGATCGATTCTTCCGTGAACTCTGCGAGCATCATATCAGCGGACAGCTGAAGGT
>JAZSOJ010000187.1:0-4162 GCA_045536855.1 Clostridia bacterium
TTTCGTCCGCCTCTTTTTGACGGCGGTGGTATTCGTCCAACTGGGACACAGGGATTTCAATGCCGCCGGACAATGTGATTGTAGGCTCATACTCACGGTGTCCCGGTGCAGTTTCCCGGTATCGCTTTCCATATTCGTCAACTTTCCATTCGTTTTCCATGTTTATCAACTCCATTTCTAAATCTCCATATATGGAAAAATAACAAGTTTTGTTAAGTTCCCACGGCATCCGCCACGGCTCGCAAAAGGGTTTCCATGGCTTGATTGTTTGGTACAGAGAAAATGGCATTCCTGTTGTTTACGGCTATCTCAAAGGCTTTCAGAGCCTCCACAACGGTCTGCGTACCATCGGGATATATAACCGTAACCAATGACGGCATAAGCCGTTCCATGGCTTGTAGGCGGTCAAGAATAGTTTTCATAAGCATTCCCCCTCCATCTCTGCGGCAAGTTGCCGGAGGCTCTGTGCATCGGCGGTGATTTCTCCCATTTGGAGCAGATACCCACGGACAGCAAGCATATAATTCCGCCACGGTTTGTCCATGGTTTCAAAATCCCCACTTTCAGCCAATGCAGCCAAAACAGACCGGGAAAGAGGGTCAGCCTCCGCCCATTTCGTTTTGAATTGGTCAAAGGTAGGAATTGACTTGACACAGAAAAACCGTTCAAGCACCTGCAGGCGGCTTGTATAATCTTTCATTCCGTCACCCCTCGCCGTTGGTTCTCTGTTCCAAAGCATCAAGCCGGAGCAGAATGTTGCCCATTTCGATGTATCGCAGACCATGCCGTAAAAGGCTATCAGCAGCCGATACACGCACCGTGGCGGCGTTTTCCGTGTTGTCCAGTACATCAACAAGTACCTCGACAGCATGGGTCAGCCGTGCCGCCAAACTGTCACAGGCCTCTGTCAAAATCGCCCCTTTTGCGGTTTCGTATTCCTTGCGAAAAACGGGGTCATTCAGCCTTGCCCGAATCGTGGTTTCTGAAACGCCCACAGCCTTTGCAGCCGCCCGGACAGATCCCGTGGCTACAAGAGCCGCAAGAATCTGCTCGTTGTTCTTCGTTGCCAATATCCGCACCCCCTCTTTTCGTGGCAGTTTTCAAAAATAATCGCCGAATAAAATCAATCAGTTTCCGCATTCAATTCCGCCCTATCAAAAGATTTTTCAAAAGCCTGTTTTGCCCAGTATCTTTCTTGATACTCCCTAACTCGTCCGGGGTTCTGCGCTCTCCAATTCCGCTGATATTCACGGATAGAAAAGCGGTGTTCCTTTCGCCATCTTCTTTGATATTCCCGGCGTGCTTCTTTTGCTGCATCTGTCATAGTAAAAAATCATTCCTTTCAATGTTGGTCTATATTTGTCTATGAATCTGTTAGGCGTGAGAAATATAGACTTCATAGACTTTTGCCCAAATATGCACTTTTGTCTATAAAGTCTATAAAACTATATCCTAACAGAAACATAGACTTTTATTGACTTGCTTACAGTATTTCAATGTCCGGCTCGATCTCTGCCGGTGGTTCGTGTATCGGCTTATTGTCCGTTTTGAAAATGCCAAAGCCGTTTTTGGTTTTCCCCTCATATTTCACGGTCTTTCCCATCTGTATGGTGATACCGCACCGCAATAAATCATTTTCAATGATCCCAAGTGCTCGTTTGGGTTGACCAGTTCCAAAAATGTCCTCTCCAAAAGTGTCTTTCATTTCATCGTAACTGACATTGACGGTCTTTCCGGGGATTGCCTTTTCCGTGATTGCCGCAATCAATGCGGAATTTGTTTCCGCCTGTGTAGCCTGCTGTGTGATTACCTCATGAGGGGTTTTCCTCCACCTTGCGGCATCTTCCAATGTTTTCCGGGTTATCTCACTAAATCCCACCCAGTTGCATCCGCTGTCCTTTAAGATTTGATAGACAACGGATTTTCCCGGCTCTGCATAGTTGGATTTTGTATGTACCATAATTCGGGTGTCTTTCATGCCTGGTTCATCGTTGAATATGACACGCATAGCAGACCGGGCAGCATTGATAAAGTCCGTTGATCCCGTGGCGGCATTGTTTGCGTTTTCGCCTTGCGCCCTTTTGTTGACATGGGAAACAAGCACCATTCCACAGTTGCAGACCTTTGCCATATTTGCAAGCCGCTGGAATACTGGGCGGACTGCATTCACTCTGTTTATGTCCACATTTGCACCCAAAAAGGCGTGCCATGGGTCGATGATTACAAGCCGGGGTTTGTACCTTTGTATGGTCTGTATAAAATCCTCATAGCCGTCTGTAAAGTCCATACCCTCGCTGTCCATACAGTCAAGAATATATACCTTTGTGAGGTCGGCGCCGGAGGCGGCAAGCCGTTTCTTTAGCAGTTCGCCCCGATCCTCTGCCGATATAATGAGGGTTGTCCCGGCGGTGTTCGTCCTATCGTTGTCATAGTCCCCAAGCAGTCCCTTGCCCTTACTGATAGCGGCTGCAATGCCACAGCAAAGAATTGTTTTGCCTGTGCCGCCGTCCGCCATCAATACGGTATAGTCACCAACAGGGATATACGGAAACCATACAAATTCGGTTTGATCCTCTCCAAATTCGTCTGCGCTTCTTGCTATAAACCTTTGGGAATCGTCAATGCTTTCCCCTCGCTCTTGTATGTCATGGACTGCTCTTGCTACCTCCCAAAGTTCTAAACCATCTTTGAGGTGTCCCTCGATTTCTTCAATCGGCATATTTGCGGACAAAAGATAATTGAGGGGATCTCTTTCATATTCGGGTACATCAGGCATCAGCCTCACCACCCTGTTTTGCGTTCTGCCGTTCACGCCATCGGCGTGCAGCCGCCATATCATGTGCAAAGGTGTACTGGGTGACAATGTCCATCAGTCCATCGCATTTGTCAAACTCCCATGCCGTTCTTTCGGGTGACCATGGGTTGATTACCTGCCGCCCCTTGTAACCGGCGGCCATCAGCTTGCTTGCAAGTTTGGGTCTTGTGCAAAGGAAAATCTTATCTTCCATACTTTCACCCCCTTACAACTGCTGAAGCTGCTCAATCAGCTTGTCATAGTTGATTAAGCACTTTTTACCGACATAAAAGCAAGGTAACATTTTCTGCTTTTCCATCTGCCGGAGAGCGTGTTCCGGCAATACGCCGGTCTGTGCCACTTGCCGAATCGTCATCATTCGGGGAGGCGTGGCGGTTTTGTTTTCAAGTTCTGTCATTTTGGGTCATTTCTCCTCATGTCATAGATTTGAAAACGAAAAAAGGAACGGCACACATTTGTGTGTCGCTCCCTTAAAAAAACGACAGGACACACAAAAATAGACAGATTGCCTCTATCTGATCCTTGCGTACCCTGTCCAGTAACCGCCTGTTGAAATAGCACATTCACGGCTATTCTCATCGGGTTTCCTTTTACATAGGCTCTCCAGTTTTTTATGGCGATATAAAGGAATCGCCGCCATGTACTGCAAAAATGGCATTTCTGTTTGATCCTTTGCCTCCAGACAAACAGCCTTTGTTTCGGTGGGTGGTCACCATCGGTACGGTGCATATTCAGTTCTTGTTTTCATATACATTGTAGCACATCTCATCTTTCTTGTCAAGTGTTTTCCAAACTTTGACCGTCTGTAAATAAGCAGTTTACCCCAAAAAGCGGATTGTCAACAACTTTTTGATAATTTTTATATAATTCTTTATAACTAAATGCGGTGCAAAGTATCTCTACCATGCACCGCTGTTTTGATTATTCTTCCCAACTATCCAAAATTGATTTGATTTTCTTAAAGTGTGGGTTATGGCTTATGTCTGCACCCACTTCCTTAAAGGTTATTTCTAATGCCTTTATGACTCTCTCGGCTTCAGCTTTTGTTTCAAATTCAAAATCTTTTTCTTCAGCCGCTGCGACAATAGCAAAAGCATCTAAAAAATCCATATCTATATCTCCCCATTATCATCAAAGCTATTATATTTATCCAATCAGACTCTCGATACCTTCAATAGTCCGCCGCTGCGCCTCCTCGGTTACGCCTGTATAGAATCCCATTGTAGTGGATGGGTCTTTGTGGCCTAACAATTCCTGCACCTGCTTGAGATCTGCGCCACTCTCAAGGGCAAGGGTGGCGGCGGTGTGTCGCAGGTCATGGGGACTTACTTTCGGGAGGTTGTTTCT
>JAZSOJ010000060.1:0-17996 GCA_045536855.1 Clostridia bacterium
TAAAAGGACAAAATAAAATGTCGTAAGAGATCATAATCATCCTTACGACATATTTTATAGTTTTTCAAAATTATAAAAATTCTGGAACCCTAGTAAAATCGAGGTTTTCAAGACAAAAATAAAAGAACGGCTATTGTATCAAAATAACCGTTCTTATTTGGCACCGCTTGGGGGAATCGAACCCTCAACTAGTTCTTAGGAGGGGCTTGTTATATCCATTTAACTAAAGCGGCATTACTTATGAAATAAAGAGAAACTGCGGCGGATTCCACCGCAGCTTCTCTATTTTACCATCAATTTCATTGCTTGTAAAGTTTATCCGAAGAATTTTGTGATATAACCTTGTGCGAACAAAAACAGCACGATGACCGGAAGCACATAGGTTACATATTTTCGTATCCAGCGAGGGAATTTTAAGCCTTTGCCGGTATTGACCTCAAGCATAAAATTATCCCAGCCCCAGCCGTAGCGTGTCACGCAGAAAAACAGATACACAAGTGAACCTAACGGCAACAGATTATTGCTGACAATAAAATCTTCGATATCCATAATATTCATTCCCGCTCCAAGCGGTTGGAAACTACTCCACCAGTTAAAGCCAAACACGCACGGCAACGAAAGAATCGGAATCAAAATCATATTGACAATAACCGCTTTCTTTCTTGACCAACCCCACAAATCCATTGCAAAGGAGAGAATATTTTCAAACACTGCAATTACCGTCGTCAGCGCTGCAAAGCTCATAAAGATAAAGAACAGAGCGCCCCAAACCGTTCCGCCCGGCATGGAATTAAAGATATTCGGCAGCGTTACAAACACAAGCTTCGGACCGCTGTCCGGCTGAACACCGAACGAAAAGCAAGCCGGAAAGATAATGAGTCCGGACAAAAGTGCCACCGCAGTATCCAAGATAAGAATATTGGATGACTCGCCTAAAAGGGTGCGTTCTTTTCCGATATAACTGCCAAAAATCGCCATGGAGCCGATACCGATACTCAGCGTAAAGAATGCTTGCCCCATTGCCGCAGACACAACTTCTAATACACCGTTTTCCATCATTTTTGAAAAATCGGGCATCAAATAAAACGACAGGCCCTCCCCTGCGCCGGGCAAGGTAACGGCGCGAATCGCCAGAACAATCAGGATCACCAAAAGGCTGGACATCATCCATTTCGATGCCTTTTCAATCCCCTTTTGTACACCGAGGGCACAAATGCCGAAGCTAATTACCACAACGACAATCATCCAGAAAATCATCACTCCCGGATTCGCCGTCATTTGCTCAAAAATAGCACCCACTTCTTCCACGCTTTTTGCAAGCGTTTCTCCACCTACCACGCTCACAAACTCACCGCGAATCATCTTCACAAAGTATGCCAGCATCCAACCCGCAATTGTGGTATAAAACATCATCAGAAGATAGTTCCCGACCATGCCGAAATAGCCAAAAATGTGCCACTTCGTCCCCTTTGGCTCAAGTTCACGAAACGAGGTCGCTACGCTCTTTCTGCTCGCACGGCCAACAGAAAATTCCATCGCCATAATCGGAAGTCCCAATGCCACCAAAAACGCCAGATACAAAAGCACAAAAGCTGCACCGCCGTACTGACCCGTAATATACGGAAATCTCCACACATTACCAAGGCCGATTGCACAGCCGGCAGAAAGAAGAATAAAACCCAAACGGGAAGATAATTTTTCTCGCTCTTTCATTCGTAAACCCCCATCTTTTATTCTTGAGTTCGGGAAGAATCTGCAAAGAGAATTGACCCATTCCACTGACGCTTTCCGTCCCCTTTTTTTCATCATTTGCATAGTCTTTTAAGAACAGGTTTCAAAAAGAAGATTGCTGTCCATACTTCCATATGTAAAATCACTTTTTGCTGTTCGGTTTTCTATATAACATAACACAGATAGTATAACACATCTTTTCAGAAAAAATCAATATTATATTTATGACCTTCCCTCGGTTTATACTTGATTCCTTTATTAAATTAAGATATAATAAAATCATGAAAATTTTTACAGGAGGAACTTTTATGGCACAGGTTACAATTACCACGGTAGAATACAAAAATTTTGGAAAGTGTATTCAGCTTTCCAATGGCAACATTAAACTTTTGGCAACCATCGACCTCGGCCCGAGAATCATCAACTATTCGTTCGTTGACGGTGAAAACATCATGTTTGAAGATGTGGCACGTGATTTTACTGCTTCCGGTCCGGAATTTGAAAAATTCGGCGGTGGCACATGGTATATCTACGGCGGACACAGACTATGGACCAGCCCTGAAGGAATGCCGAAAAGCTATTATCCAGACAACACGCCCGTCCCTTATGAAATCATTGAAAACGGCGTTCGTCTGATGCCGGAACCGCAGAAATGGAACCAGTATGCATTTGAAATTGAAGTGACCATGGACCCGGACAGCGGCTCGGTTACATTGGTACATAAAATTACCAATGTCGCAGCCTGGGCTGTAGAACTTGCCCCATGGACCATGAGCGTTTTGTCCCCCGGCGGAAAAGAATTTGTTCCGCAGCCGGTAAAGGATACCGGCCTTTTAGGAAATCGTCTGCTCGCTCTCTGGCCTTACACAAAGCTTACGGATGAGCGTGTACATTGGGGTGACAAGTTCATCTCCCTTACCCAAAACCCAGATAATTATGACAAATTCAAGTTCGGCATCAATTCGGAGCGCGGATATGCGATGTATTTTAACCACGGTGATTTATTTGTCAAACAGTTTACCCCCATCGAAGGAGGCAACTATCCGGATGGCGGTATGAGCTTTGAAACCTTTACCAACAACTACTTCCTCGAAATGGAATCCCTCGGTGAAATGACAAAAATCGAGCCTAACGAAACCATTTCTCACCGTGAAACCTGGAGTCTTTACAAAGAAGAGTGCCCCAAAACGGAAGACCCCGATGTTATAGAGGCGTTGGCGGCAAAATATGTTCGTAAATAAAAGGTGACACCATGAAAAATAAAAAACTCTTTGTTGCAACCGGTAATGCGGGAAAACTCCGTGAAATCCGAGATATATTAAAAGGCATCGACGTTTACGGTCTTGCCGATTTGGATGAACCAATTGAAATCGAAGAAGACGGAGATACGTTTTATGCTAATGCGTTTAAGAAAGCCAACACGCTGATGCAAATTTTAGGCATGCCCGTTTTAGCCGATGATTCCGGCCTTGAGGTGGATGCTCTTGGCGGTCGGCCCGGTGTCTTTTCTGCCCGTTTTGCAGGTGAACACGCCAGCGATGAGGCGAACACTCAAAAGCTCTTAGAAGAACTTTCCGGCATTCCCTACCAGCAGCGGGGCGCCCGCTTTGTTTGCGCGATGTGCCTTGTGATGCCGGATGGGACATGCTATTCTGCCGAAGGCGAGACAAAAGGCATTATTTTAGACGCTCCTAAAGGCGAAAACGGTTTTGGTTATGATCCCGTTTTTTATGTGGAAGACTATCAAAAGACCTTTTCTGAATTGACGCTCGAGGAAAAAAATGCGATCAGCCATCGTGGACGTGCTTTGTTCCAGATGAATGATACCTTCAAGCGCGTACTCTGATCTATCGAAGAAAGGACGAAGCTATGTTAGAAATTTTATGGGAAACGCTTTTGGAAAGCATCAAGCTACTTCCTTTTTTGTTTTTTGCTTACCTATTGATTGAATATGTGGAGCACAAGCAATCGGACAAGCTTCAATCGGCGCTGGCCAGCGCAGGAAAATTCGGGTTTTTGGGCGGCGCTATTTTAGGCAGTCTCCCTCAGTGTTGTTTTTCCGTTGCCGCTTCCAATTTCTATGCAGGTCGAGTCATCACGACAGGAACTCTCGTCTCGGTGTTTATTGCTACCTCTGACGAAGCTCTCCCCATTCTTTTGGCCCATCCGGAGCATTTCTCTTCAACCGCATGGCTTTTAGGGGTGAAAATTGTTGTGGCAATGTTAGCCGGTCTGCTTACCGATCTTTTATTTACCAAAAAACGTTCGATCAAGGGTGAGCATATACATGAAGAAATATGCGCGCATTGTCAGTGCGAGCGACATGGTATCTGGTATGCGGCGCTCCGCCATACGGTTACGATATTTTCCTTTCTTTTCCTTGTGAGTGCCGTTTTGCACTTTATCATACACGAAATCGGAGCAGAGAGTCTATCAGCTATTTTTCAAAACACCGTCCCCTTTCATCCTATCATTGCGGTCGTCATTGGTTTGATTCCAAATTGTGCCCCATCCGTAATTTTGACGGAGCTATATATCAACGGTACACTTTCATTCGGAGCGGCGGTTGCAGGACTGTGTGCCGCCTCCGGAGTCGGACTTTTGGTCCTCTTTCGTGTAAACAGAAATCTCAAGGAAAACCTGTGTGTGCTGTCGATTATCTCATTTGTCGGCATCGCCTTGGGGTATCTGATGCAACTGTTCGGAATATAATAAAAATGCTTTGGCAACTAAAAATTGGCCAAAGCGTTTTTTATTTTAAATGTCAAAAAAAGAACCTCTTGAACCCAAAAAACATATGATGTAATAGAAAAATCACTTATGTTCGGAGGTATCTGTTGATATGAATCCAAATTGTTACGCCGTCATTGGTGGTGATTTTCGTTCAGCTATGGTCGCACGACAATTAGCCGATTCCGGCTTTCTTGTGTATGTGTACGGTTTTGATGACGACACTTTGTTGCATCATCCGAATTTACAGCGCACCAATACATTAAAAGAGGCTTTAACTTCTGCCTTTTACGTGATTTTACCGCTCCCGGTCTGCACCTTAAGCCAATCGAAAATTAACACCCCTCTATTTTCAAAAGAGGTCTCCACGCAAGATTTTTTAGATTCTCTCCCGCCGGAATGCTTTGTGCTTGGCGGAAAACTCCCGCAAACTTTATCTCACAAACTGATCGAAAAAGGCATTCCGTTTGCAGACTATTTTGCACGTGAGGAATTTGCCGTAGCAAATGCCGTCCCCACGGCGGAAGGCGCAATTGAAATTGCACTTCGGGAAACAGCCCATACCATTTGCTCTTCCCGTTGTCTCATTTGTGGTTACGGGCGAATTGCTAAATTTCTCGAAAAAGACTTACTCGCCCTCGGCGCAAATGTTTTTGTCAGCGCACGCAGACCGGATTGTCTCGTATGGGCACAATCGATGGGAAGTCAGGCTTTTCCGCTTACAAAACTTGAAGCGGAGATTTCTTCATTCGATATTATTTTTAACACCATTCCCTCTCCTGTTTTCAACGAATCCGTTCTTCAAAAAATGAAACCCGGCGCCCTTTTGATTGATCTTGCGTCAAAACCGGGCGGCGTGGATTTCGAAGCAGCAAAACGTCTGGGCACAAATGTCATCTGGGCCCTTTCTCTCCCCGGAAAATGTGCCCCTCAAACAGCTGCCTGTATTATTGTAAATACCATCAACAACATTATTGCGGAAACGGAGGTGAGGGAATGAATTTGGAAGGAAAGAATATCGGTTTTGCTATGACCGGCTCCTTTTGCACCTTTTCGACGGTCTTTCGCGCGCTGCCTCTTTTAAAAAACAGCGGCGCAAACCTGATTCCGATTCTCTCGCAGCACGCCCAAAGTATCAGCACACGTTTCGGCACGGCAGAGGAAAACATTACCCGACTGGAAGAACTCTGTGGCAGAAGCATTATTAAAACCATCGCCGAGGCAGAACCCATTGGGCCAAAGAAGCTTTTGGACGCACTGATTATTGCCCCGTGTACAGGAAACACTCTTGCCAAGATTGCAAATGGCGTCACTGACACCAGCGTGACTATGGCGGCAAAATCTACCATCCGCAACAGTCGCCCTGTGATTTTAGCCGTATCCACCAACGATGGTCTTGGCGGCAGCGCAAAAAATATCGGTCTTTTACTCAACACAAAGCATATTTATTTTGCACCATTCGGTCAAGATGACCCCATAAAAAAGAAAAATTCACTGGTGGCAGATATGGAAAGGCTTGTGGAAACAACAGAGCTTGCCCTAGACGGCATTCAAATCCAACCTCTGCTGCTCGGCCCACCCGAAGCAACATGAGGCAAAAAAAGGACTGCGAGTTGTCACAGTCCTTTTTTTGATTTACAGTTTTTAATTGTTACGCAAAATAATAATTCTTACCCGTCCGCCTGCCGAAGTCTCCTTATCTGCATAAATAGATGCCTGATATTCTTCTGCTAACGCCGCAAGTTCATCAACCGTTATCATACTGTATGGATTTGCATATGAACCCTTCACATATATCTGCACTTTGTCAGACAAAATGTATTCATTGTTATTCATTGTAATGACCGATCCGCTGATTTCAGTAATTTTTGAGGACTTAATCTGCGTCAAAGGCGTCATCGATGTAATTTCACGTCCGTTGCTCTTTATTTTTACCGCCTGCCCCGATGACACACCAAAGGTTTGATTTTGCGTATTCAAAGTACTTTCCGTACCATTTACAAGGTATTCATAACTGCCCGACAAGCGAGTTCCCTCGTTATTATTTTTTGCCGATATTACAACCCCGTAGCTATGCGCATCTCCGGTGACATCTCTCAAAATCATCTCGTCAATGTTTCCAAGCGGATTCTTTGAAGCATATAAAATATCTTCTTTGGATATTTTTAAGCCGTTTAATCGTTGCGGATAAACAGTAGCAACGGTTGCTGTTTCGCCAGACTCCGTGGTTGAAGTTTCAATAATCTTCACATCAGGCGCAAGCGTATGAGAGCCGACGGTACGAATTCCAGAATCCCACACAACCTTTCCCGATATTTCGTGATTTAATATGCTGGAAGAAATCGTTGCAAGACCATTTTCAAGTTTAGCTGTAACTACACGATTCAAATAGGACTCATAATTTTTTTCGGTAATATATTCACAAATCTCGCCTGATGGGCGAACAATTCTAATATAAGGTTTTTTTACTGTTCTGCCGGAAACAGTTGCATCTTTTGTGCCCACAGCTGTCAAAAAACCGGTAACCTTTGTATCGTATGTCAAGTTAGTCGCAACCCCGGCAACTTCTCCCGTTTTTCCCAGCAGCAGTGTGACCGTATCGCCATAGCTGATACTTCCGTTTGAGGATAGCTTGGAGTATGCATCATCGCCTTCAATGTTATATGCGACACCCGATACCGTTACAGAAATAGGGGTATCTTTATTTGGAGATGCATCTTCATAGATTCCGGTGACTTTTTTAGAATAAACAAGAAATTTGTTATACTCAACCATATAATATGCAATATCGTTTGTTCTAACTTCCGTTATTGACGCTTCCACACCATCTCGCATCACCTTTGCCGATGAATCAGCACCTAATTCCCTGTACCAGTCAGATGAAGTAACTGTGATTGGTCCGACCGTTCTATCAAACTCCTTTAAATATATTTCTTGCCCACCCTTTGCTTTTGCATTTAATGTGTTATATACCATTTTTGAAATGTCACGGCGATTGAGCTCCTCGCCCACTGTTTTTGTAACTCCGTCAAGTATTCCCAGTTTTTTTGCCATATCGACCTGGTCGTAAGGCCAATTGTCACCTAACTCTTCATCTGTATAACTCAAAACACGAAGCAGCATTGTAATTGCCTCTTCATAGGTGACCGTATTAGACGGGCGAAATGTAGCGTCAAAATATCCTTTGAAAAGTCCGTTTTTAATTCCCACTGTCACATAAGGTGCTGCCCAATGTTGCGCAGTTACATCCTTAAACGCCGAACGCTTACTGCTTGTATCCACCAAATTGCGGTATTTCGATGCGGATACGACAATTTTTGCACATTCAGCCCTGGAAACTTTATCTTGATATCTCATATTGCCGTTTGGATCGCCTTGCATAATCGACAGTTCAGACAACACCGTTGCTTCATAGCTCGTGTCTGCAGATACGCTTGTTCCCACGAAGGAAAATAACAGCAAGGCAATCATCATTATAGACCATATTCTTTTCATCAATCCATACTCCTCTCAAAAATCATTCAAAGCGCAAGGCATCTATCGGGTTTAGATTCGCCGCATTTTTTGCCGGCAAAAATCCAAAAATTACACCAATTCCAACAGATACGCTAAAAGAAATCACAATCGCCGTAATGGATGGGAGCACGGTCATATCCATTAGCCTGCCTATAAAATAAGCAGCGACACCGCCAAGCAGTATGCCAATCACACCGCCAATTCCGCTGATTGTGCCCGCTTCAATCACAAACTGTTGTTTGATATGCTTTTTTTTAGCACCCAAAGATTTCCGGATGCCTATCTCTTTTGTTCGTTCCGTTACTGAGACAAGCATAATATTCATAATGCCTATGCCACCAACCAAAAGTGAGATTCCTGCAATCAGAACCAAAGCTCCTTTTAAGGTGTTCATAATGCTGTTCATTTCATTTAAAATTTCTTGTGTAGCAATAATCTGATAAAAATTATTGTTGCCTAAAATTTCGGTCAGCTTTGATTCGAGAATGGATTTTGCCATCGCCATCCGGTTGGCATCTTTCATCGATACAACATAAGTATTAATCGACGAATTCCAGGATAGTTTCGAAGCGTTCGTATAGGGAATATAAATACACTGGTCGGACGAACCTTCGCCGGAATCGCTTTTCTCTTCCAAAACGCCGACAATGGTATAGGGCTCGCCATTAATTTTGATGGTTTCGCCAAGTGCTTTTCCCGTGCCGTAGTATTCCCGTTCGTAATAAGTACCAATCACGCAAACTTTAAGCAGTTTATCGACATCCACGTACTGAAGAAATCTCCCTCGCTGTGTTGCTAATCCGTCAATTTCATCATAGGTCTCATCAACGCCTGTTACCGTCCCGTATACACTGTCAGAACTGTAAGGAGATTTAATATTTGCTGAGGTCGTAACCTTTGGCGAACAGTAAGTGTACAGTTCTTTATTTTCATCAATTAACTGATACAAACTATCGGGTTCAACATATCTCGTACTGCCACGGGAGGTGATAGAAACCGTTATGTTATTCATTCCAAGTCCTTCAAAGGCATCCGACACCTGACCGGTAACACCGTCCATAATGCTAACCAAAATAATAACAGCAGCAACACCGATAATGATGCCGAGCATCGTAAGAAAGGAACGCATTTTATTCGACTTAATGCTTGAAATTGCAAGAGTCACTGTCTTTGAAAATTTCATTCCTTTGCCTCCTCTTTGCGTTTTAGGAGAACAGTGGATTTTATGATTTCATCACCCAAGGCATCTCCATCATAAATAATTTTTCCGTCCTGTAGGCGAATGACACGCTTGGCTCTTGCCGCAATTGAGTTGTCATGAGTAATTAGGATAATGGTATTCCCCTGTTCATTTAACTCGATTAAAAACTCCAACACCTCGTTGCTTGTTTTGGTATCCAGTGCGCCGGTGGGTTCGTCTGCTAAAATCACGGACGGAGAGCCTGCCAAAGCTCGTGCGATAGAAGCTCTTTGCTGCTGACCACCGGATAACTGCGATGGCTTATGATGCCATTTGTCTTCTATTCCCACACGACGAAGTGCCTCCATGGCACGTTCTTTCTGCTCTTTATCGTCTAAACCTTTATACAAAAGCGGAAGCTCCACATTTTCTAAGACATCTAACTTCGGCAACAAATTATATTGTTGGAAAACAAAGCCCAGCGTTTTATTTCGTATCTCCGCTTGCTCATCATCCGTCAGTTTACTGACATCCGTGCCCTTTAACAAATATGTACCCGTAGTAGGAACATCAAGACAACCAATGATATTCATGCAGGTCGATTTACCGCTGCCAGACTGACCGATGATTGCCACAAACTCTCCATCATAAACAGAAAACGAAACGCCGTCCAACGCCCGAACTTCTGTATCGCCCATCACATATATTTTATAGATATCCCGAAACTCAACCAAAGGCTTGTTTTTTGTGTTTTCTGACACCCCGAAACCCTCCTTTGACCTTATCTCATACCGCGGCCGCCGGACATTCCGCCGGACATTCCGCCGCCGGGCATTCTTGCGCCGGACATTCCACCACTGGGCATTCCGCCGCCAAACATACCTCCACCGGTCATGCCACCCATCATACCGAACATCCGAGACTCGCCGGTTGACTGGATTTGCGGAATATATACGATATCACCTTCACTGAGGCCTGATTTAATTTCTATATACTGTTTGTTATATGCGCCCGTTTCTACCCGCACGGATCGAAAACCTTCCGGTGCCATATCTTTATCGTCTGTCTTTTCGCCCTTGACATAAACCACATTTCCACGATTTACCGCTGAAACCGGAACCGCTAAAACATCCTGCGCTTTTGATGTAATGATTTCTACATCGATATTCATACCGGGAAGCAAATCTTCATCGAAATCCGTAATCACAACCGTGACGGGATAGGTCGTTACACCGCCCGATGTGGTTCCATTGACCGAAATATTGGTAACGATGCCGCTATAACTTTTCCCTTCGATTGCATCGGATGTAATGGTAACAGCCTGACCATTTTCCACGTTCTTGATATCCAGTTCATCCACCGAAAGCTCGCACTCTAAGCTTGACATATCGTAAATGACCGCCATCTCAGTTTGCATATTGGAGTTGTCCAGTTTGTCTCCGGCTTTCACATTCTTTTCTACGACAGTTCCTGAAATTGGTGCCGTAATCGTATAGTCATCCAGTCTGTCCTGTGCATTCTGGCGTGAGAGCTGAGATGACCTTAAGCTGAGCTCCGAAGAGGTAAGGCTGTCTTTAATATCATCACTTTCCATCTTAATTAAGTTTGTCCCGGCAGATACACGAGAGCCTCGGCTGACGTATACTGCACTAACATCGCCGGAAACCTCGGCAGTAATCGTTTTTTCGGATATGTATTCAAATTTACCGGAGCTGCTCGATGTAAATCCGCCGATAATTGCCGTTGCAGATTCCGCATTTGTCAAAACGCCGGGATTTTTCACTTTAATTTTTACGGTTCTCACCATCATATTCCCTTCAGCGGCATAGCCTTGTGAATTTACATCAAGAACCGTTCCGGAAATGATTTCGCCGTTGGAAGAAATCCTGACATCCGCAGATTGTCCGACATAAATGTTTTCGGCATCAATGTCATTAAAGGTAAGCGTTAGGGTAAAGTACGAATCGTCGTAAATATCCGCTATTTTTGTGCCATTGTTAACAAAAGTACCTTCTTTCACATAAATATCGCTAATGACACCGGAGATATCCGACTGAACGGTTAGGTTGTTGAATTTCTTAACCGCCTTATTGTAATCCATTTGCGAACGCTGATAGGAAATGTTTGCATTTTCAATGGTCGTCTGTGCATCAGAGGAATCAATCTGATACAAAATGTCTCCTTCCTGCACAATGTCGCCCTGCTCGAAATTTGCAGAAATGACGTCACCCGAAACAAGCGCAGTGATAGAATACTGGTCTTTGGGCTGTACTACCGCTGAACCGGTAATGGATGAGGTAATATCCCGTTTTTCGACAGTTCCTTCTATTCCCATGACAACAAATTCATTCTTTCCCTTTCCAAAATTAAGTCCAAAAAAAGCAGCGGCAATTACGGTAAGTAAACCTAGGGCAACAAATATTTTTTTCTTTTTTGAAAAACCCTTAAACTTTTTAGGCATTGCTTTAATTGAAGATAATAGATTCAGTTCCATTCGGATATTCCTTTCGTTGTTTGATTCGTTTCAGTAATCATAACATAATTTTTTGTACAAAATATGAACAGAATAAAAATATTCGATAAACAAAATGGGACTGTAGCAAAATGAACTTCTTTTGCTACAATCCCTCATTATATATCAGATTAAAGATAAAACAACTCCTAATGCAGCCGAAATCAAAATCAGCGTCACCGCAGAAAGCTTTTTATTCCATATCTTTTTCGCTGCAAACCAAACGACGCACAAAATTGCAAATACGGCAGTTGAAATCCAGTTAGCCGAAAACTCGGTCAGGGAAACATAACCGACGGCCTTTGCCAAAAGGATGGTTCCGGTGGATAGAATCAGCGCAACCACCACGGGCTTTACGCCTTTTAAGAACGCCTTAACAAAACGATTTTCAGCAAAGTTTTTCAAAACCGATACAATTAAAAGAATGATGATAAAAGACGGCATAACAACGCCCAGGGTCGCTGTAATACCACCTAACAGGCCTCCCTGCATCGTACCGATATAGGTTGCCGTATTCACAGCAATCGGTCCTGGTGTGGATTCGCATACGCCGACAAAATTGTAAAACTGCTCCGCCGTTGCCCAGCCTCTGGCTATCACCGTTTCTTCAATCAAAGGAAGCATACCGAATCCGCCGCCAAAAGTAAACAAACCAATCTTAAAAAATTCTAAAAACAAAGAGAGATAAATCATTCGTTCTCCCCGGCCTCCTTTCCGTTTCTTTGGGAAGCATACGCAAAGATGCCAAGGATTCCGCCAATTAAAATCAAGAAAATAGAACTGAAATTGACGGATAATAATTCAAAAATTATCATTAATACAAAAATAACTAAAAACACGGAAAGCGGAAGCCACTGTTTCGGAAGCTTGCGCAGTAAATCCGTTCCCGCTTTTAAGATTAAAAATGCCACAGCCGCCTTAATTCCAAGGAAGGCATAAGCGACATAGCGGTTCGCCATAAAAGCATCTAAAAATTGCGAGATGACATAAATGATGACCAAAGACGGCAAAATGACGCCGAGCGTTGCCAGCGCACTCCCGAAAAAACCTTTCTTTCTATGGCCTACATAGGTCGCCATATTGATTGCAATCGGT
Source organism: Clostridia bacterium (assembly GCA_045536855.1). Taxonomy (GTDB): domain Bacteria; phylum Bacillota; class Clostridia; order UBA1381; family UBA9506; genus RGIG1666. Next base: position 12,765 of record JAZSOJ010000060.1, read on the forward strand.
CCGGGTGTGGACTCAGCAATGGTAATCATTTGAAAAAATTCATCCTCGGATATCCAGCCGTTTTTTTCTACAATTTCTTCACGCACATTGGCAATCATTGCATAACCACCGCCGAAAGTGAACAAGCCAATCTTAAAAAAAGCGAAAAATAATGAAAAAAGCATTTCGTCTCTCCTTTGCATAACGCTTTTATATACCAAGTATAACACTTCACCCATAAAAAGTAAATATTTTCTTCTGTTGACAGCACACAAAAACCGCCGTATAATAACTAAAGAATCGTATCTTTTTGTTAACAGGAGATGTTGATGTTGGAAATTGTTGTGCTGATGGAAAATACAGCAAAGGAAGGCTTGCTATCGGAGCATGGTTTATCACTTTTAATCCGAACAAAAAAACATACTATTTTATTCGATATGGGACAAAGCGATGCATTTATCACAAATGCCACCCGACTTGGCATTGATCTTTCATGCGTCGATATTGCCGTTCTCTCTCATGGCCATTATGATCATGGTGGTGGTCTTTCTGCGTTTTTGGAAAAAAATCAAACGGCAAAGGTCTATGTAAATGAAAATGCATTCTCCGATTATTTCTCCGAGGACGGACGGTTTTTGGGCCTACCCTACGAGCTTAAAACACACCCACAGCTGATTTTTACCAAAGATGAAGAAATCATCGACGAGGAATTGACGCTGTTTACCGGAAATAACAATGAGCGTCCTTTTTTCATGGAGCATTTCGGTTTATTAAAACGCACAAACGGTCAATTCTCTCCCGACGATTTTCTGCACGAACAGTATCTTTTAATATGCGAACACGGAGAACAAACGTTGATTTCCGGATGCTCACATAAAGGAATCCTGAATATCTTAGAGTGGGTTAAAGATAAAAATATCCGATCTGTGATCGGTGGTTTCCATTATATGAAACTTGACAATATAGAGAATCACGATTTTTTATATCACAGCGCACAAACGCTGAAAAAATACCCCGCAAAATTTTATACCTGTCACTGTACAGGTCTTGCGCAATATAATTATTTAAAAGATTATTTGGGGGATCAGATAGAATATATCAACGCGGGCACAACACTCAGCCTCGCCTCTGCAAAATGTACCTGACCGCCGTTTACTCCACCGGAAATATAGACAGCTTATTCTTTTCATCGCAAAGCGCCAGATAAATTTCTTTGGCGCTTTTATATTTTTGTTCTTTCAGTTGTTTTTCAAGCCACGAGAGATTCAGTCCTCTCCTTTTTAAGTTATCATGAAGGATTCTTCCATCCATTATGATTTCCGTCATCATACCCTCTTTTTTCGGGAAAACACCGATATCTTCCGGCTCAACCGGTCTTTTATTACTTTTCGGTAAAATCGTCAGGCGCCCATTATATTCAAAAATTGCCGTCTGGATATCATTGATGTTAAAATAGCCTTCCTGTCGGCACAACACCATAAATTCCGAAAGTTCCAGTTTTGCATGCTTCATATTTTTACGATACAGTTTCCCTTGATTGAATATAATCGTCGGTGTTCCGTTAATAAATTTCCTGGTTTTAGGAAGTTTGTGTGCAATTATCGTAAGCCCTATGGAAACTCCACCATAAACAAGCATCGCAATTAACGGTTTCCAAGGCGTCTCTAATTCTGTTGCCAGTTCCGCTGCAATAGAACCAATGGTAATACCCGTGATATAATCAAAAAAATCCAGCTGCGACATCTGCTTATGCCCTAAAATTTTTGCAATAACAAATAATGTTGCTGCAGATAAAAGTGACATAAGAACAACTTTTATAATATCCAATTAAATTTCACCTCTTTCTTTCAGTATGCTTTGTAAAAATAGAAATTATAACAAAAAATAAGAGCGATGCTCCGTTTGGAAACATCACTCTTCCGTTTGTTTTTCTTCTTCCTGAATCAAATTCATTTTTTCTTTACGGCTCATTTGCTTAATCTCATATTCACGGCGCAAGGCCTCGTTTTTGTTGTCAAACTCTTCTGCATACCGCAACGTCACAGGTCTCCGACCTTTGGTGTATTTGGCTCCTTTTCCGTTGTTGTGCGCCTCGAGTCTTTTGGAAAGATGTGGCGTCCATCCGGTGTAAAGTGACCCGTCGCTACATTCCAGTACATAAACAAAGTGCTTTTCTTCCGGCTTGTTCACATTCTTCCCCCTTTCGTTGTCGCTTTAGAACAGACAATTCATATTTAATTATAACAAGCTTTGATCGCATTGTAAACGGTTTTGGCTTATTTTTTGGTTCTATCATTATAAAACAAAAGACCGCAGGAAATTTTCCTGCAGTCTTATATTTTACTCAATTATGTTAGAAAACTGTGCGTTTTGCACGGCTCCATTTTACTCTTGGGAAGACTTTTGTGCCATATCAAGTTTTGTCTGACGGCGCATTTTAACCTCATCGGAAATCGGCTGAATTTCCCCTGCCGCTGTCAGCGCCATCTTCGTAAGAAGCGGACCGACAAGTTCATAAATCAGCACCGCAAACAAGGTGATATTGCGAATCATTGCGCCCTCGCCCGGCAAATCTGCCGCCGCAATCGCACACATTCCGAGTGCAACACCTGCCTGCGGAAGAAGCGTAACACCGAGGTATTTGCAAATCTGCGGTGCGCAAGCGGTCATCTTTGCGCTGGCAAAAGCACCGAAATATTTACCGATGGAACGGAAGATGATATAAACAATACCAATCACAACGATTGCCCAATCACCAAATACGCCGGGCTCAAGCTCTGCACCGCTGATCACAAAGAACAGTGCAAACAAAGGCGAAGTCCATTTATCCGCCGCACCCATGAGGTCCTCGGACAAAGGACAGATATTACAGAATATCGTACCCAGCATCATACATACCAAAAGTGGCGAGAAACCGATGTGAACCAAACCGATCTCAAATTTCATCATTGAAAGTGCAACCGTGACAAAAACAAATGCAATCGTCATATTTAAGCGGTTCGTATTAGAGTTAAACATCTTTTCAAACTGTGTGAGCACCCAACCCAAAATAGCGCCCAAGCCAAGAGAACAGATGATTTCAAGCAAGGGGTTAACCACAATGGAAATGACATCTACCGCACCGACAATCAAACTTTTTGCAATACCAAACGATACTGCAAACACAATCAGGCCGACTGCGTCATCGAGCGCAACGATAGGAAGCAAGAGTTTTGTCAATGGTCCCTTTGCCTTGTATTGACGAACAACCATCAAGGTTGCGGCAGGTGCCGTCGCTGTTGCAATTGCGCCCAGCGTCAAAAGCTGTGACAGCGAAAGTTTATCAGGCATGATGAGATGTACAACCAACAGGGCAAGGTCAACTAAAAGTGTTGCAACGAGCGCCTGAATAATACCAATGATTGTTGCCTGCTTGCCCGTCTTTTTGAGTTCGGAAAGGCGGAATTCGCTACCGATGGAAAAGGCAATAAAGCCAAGCGCAACATCGGCAACCAAACCCAAGGCTTCCACCGCCTCCATGCTGTCAAAGCCGAGACCGTGAATTCCCATCTGTCCCAAGCAATACGGACCAATTAAAACACCCGCAATCAAATACGCCGTAACCGACGGCAATTTCAGCGGTTTAAATGCCCGTGTCATCAAAAGACCTGCCAAAAGGGCAACGGAAACAGATAATAATGTACTCATAAAGCTTCTCCTCCCGAGATTCTCTCTCGTAATATCATATTCGTATTCTCTATGCTTCGTGAAAAAACGGCAGAAAAAGGTCTAAAGGTCCTTTTTTTCGTCATTTTAAGACACCATACAAGAGTTGATTATAGCATTTTGGAGGTAGAAAGTCAACGGAAAATATGTATAAAAAAAGACTGTAAAATACAGTCTTTTTTATCTTTATTAAAGAAACTTACGGATATCTACGGCAAGCTTTTCTTCCAGGTTAATCAGTTTTTTCGTAATGTCTTTGGAAACCTCGTCCGCCGCCTTATATTTGTTCAAATACATATTTAACGATTTTACGCCCATATTACAGCCATCCGTCATAAGGTCCGCAACCGTATGGTCATTATCGTTCATGGCAAGTTTCATATTGGTTTTCATCCAGGACATCCCTTTGGCGATTGGTGCAGGCTCTTTTCCGTCGTCATTGTACTTATCGAGAAGTGTTTGGAGCTCATCATCGAGCTTTTCGTGTTCCTCTTTACATTTAGTCAAAAGGGATTCAAATTCTTCATTCTCCACATTATCCAACACATCCTCAATCGAGGAAATGCCCATTTTGACTCCCGCATCACATTCTCTTAGCAGTTTAATGGTATCTTGTTCAATCATAGTATCGTCCTTTCGTATTTGATACCATTAGTATTTCCTGCTTTTTGAAATTTAACCAAAATCATGACAGCTTCCTGCATTCATGTGATACTTTTCAAATACTTTGACTATTTCTTCTACCATATCAAAATCCGAATAGTCATCCTTTTGAATAATTTTTTGAATTTCGGATAAAACACGAAGTGCCACACTGTCAGCAATCGCACTTTCATCAATTTCAAAATCGGCTATCTGACGAGTGATGTAATCTGCCAGATAGCTTTTTAAGCATTCTACTTTAATCGTCATTATAACGCTCCTTCAATTATTTTTAGTTTCATCCTAACAAACCCTAAACATCCCGAATAAGGATATTTCTATTATACCGTTATGGGATAATAATATCGAGGAGTGATTGCATGAGATTAAAAGAGATTAGAATGTCAAAAGGAATCACGCAGCTAAAACTTGCAATGGATTTAGATACAACACAAAATACAATCAGCCGCTATGAAACCGGCGCACACGAGCCGGGAATCAGAGAATTGATAAGAATTGCTGATTATTTTCAGGTTTCGGTTGATTATCTTTTAGAACGCACGGATAATCCACAAATACTAAAATAAAAAAGAGCCCGATTTTTCGGGCTCTTTTATTTTTTTGAATTAACCTTCGTAAACGAGGTTGTTCGCAATCATTTCGTCAACATTTTCTGCATTCCACCATGCGCCGGAGATATCAACTTTCTTAGTGATTTCCTTTGCTTCAACAGCGAATACAGCCTGCTCAACTGCCTGATAACCGATCTGGAAGGAATCCTGTGCAACAGAGCCAACGAGCTTCGGACCTGTGGTGGACTTCATCCATTCAATCTGCTTAGTACCTGCATCGTAGCCTGCGAATTTGATGCCGTCGTATTTCGCACCTGCAGCTGCGATTGCATCG
>JAZSOJ010000036.1:0-4169 GCA_045536855.1 Clostridia bacterium
CTAAACGATAGGGAAATAAGGGGCATTTTTCACAAGTACATAAACGGACTTCTTTGGGCTGCCCGGCGCAGCAGTCAAGGCACTTTGCACGGATTGCCCGAATTGGTGTCAGCTTCATTCAGCACCATCCTTTCCGTGGCTCTTGCGTTCCCAGTATGCCTCCCGATAGGCTTTTACTTTGTCGGGGTTGGCATCTCTCCACGCCTTTGCATATTGGTTCATGGCTTCTCGATTGTTGCGCCGCCAGTTGCGACTATATTCCCGGACAGACAGGCGGTTTTTCTCTCGCCATCTGCGCATATATTCCCGGCGTGCATTCTTTGCTTCATCGGTCAAAATAATCATTCCTTTCAATGTTGGTCTATGTTTGTCTATGGTTTCTGCTAGGCGTGAGAATTATAGACTTCATAGACTTTTGACAAAATATAGACCTTAGTCTATAAAGTCTATAAAACTATATCCTAACAGAAACATAGACTTTTATTGACTTGCTTACAGTATCTCGACTTCCTCCGGCTCGTCCTTTGACTGGAGAATTGCAAAGCCGTTTCGGGTTTTGCCATCATACTTGACCGTTTTTCCCGTTTGGATCGTGATACCGATTTCTTTCAAATCAGCGGTAACGATTGCAAGGGCTTTCTTGGGTTGTCCACTTCCGAAAATGTCCTCACCATATTCCAGCCGCATTTCGTCATAGCTGATATTTACCGTTTTGCCGGGGATTGCTTTTTCTGTGATTGCATCAATCAATGCCGAATTTGTTTCGGCTTGGGTTGCCAGTTGCTTGATTACCTCATGGGGAGTCTTGCGCCATCGTGCCGCATCCTCCAGAGTTTTCCGGGTGATTTCGCTGAATCCTGCCCAGTTACAACCGCTATTTTTCAAGATTTGATAGACCACAGATTTTCCCGGCTCCGCATAGTTGGATTTTGTATGTACCAGTATTCTGGTATCTTTCATCCCCGGTTCATCGTTGAATATGACACGCAAGGCAGACCGTGCGGCGTTGATGAAGTCCGTTGATCCTGTGGCGGCGTTGTTTGCGTTTTCACCTTGCGCCCGTTTGTTGACATGGGAAACAAGTATCATTCCACAGTTACAGACCTTTGCCATATTTGCAAGCCGCTGGAATACAGGTCGAACGGCATTGACACGGTTTATGTCCACACCTGCGCCCAGAAAAGCGTGCCAGGGGTCAATGATTACAAGCCGGGGATTATACCGTTTTATGGTCTGTACAAAGTCCTCATAACCGTCCGTGAAGTCCATTCCCTCGCTGTCCATGCAGTCCAAAATATACACATTCTTGAGGTCTGCGCCGGAGGCGGCAAGCCGTTTCTTCAACAGCTCGCCCCTGTCCTCAGCGGAGATAATAAGCGTATTTCCCGGCGTGTTTGACCATTCGTTGAAATAGTCACCGGGGAGGGCTTCGCCCTTACTGATAGCGGCGGCGATACCACAACAAAGAATTGTTTTGCCCGTCCCACCATCGGCCATCAAAACTGAATAATCACCAACGGGGATATATGGATACCAGACAAACTCTGTTTTGTCCTCTCCAAATTCGTCCGCACTTCTTGCTATAAATCTTTGGGAATCGTCCAGACTTTCCCCTCGTTCTCGTATACTGTGGACTGCTCTTGCAACCTCCCACAGCGGTATGCCGTCCTTTCTGTACTGTTCGATTTCTTCCAGAGATTGACCAACGGACAGCAGATAGTTTAGAGGGTCAATTTCATAATCAGGGGCTTCCGCTTGCAGTTCATCAAGCATCTACATCACCGCCATGATCCTGAATGTATGCTTTCGCAGATTTTGCCGCCCGTGCGATTTCTCTTTGACGGGACGCCATGTGTCTGTATGTACGCACGGCATCCTGTACGCAAGCCGGGCGATAATATCCGTGAGTGTTTGAACAAATCACTTCACCATTACACCGCAAATAATTGATTGCAAGTGTAATTTTGCGGCGGTGACAATGCAAAAGCTGAGATAATTCTCTAGCGGAAATAGCGTTCTGTTCGCCCTCTGGGATGAAGTCAAGAACATTACACTTCATTACCATCACCGCCTTTCTTTGCTTTCTGCCGTTCCCGGCGGCGCATTACAACAGCCATGTCATGCTCAAAATTGTCCCTTGCCATAATCTCGATTACTTCCGGCGTTTCGGGGAATTCCCATGCTGTCCGCTCGGGTGACCACGGATTGACGGTTTTCCGTCCGACAAATCCAGCCTCCATCAGCTTGCTTGCAAGTTTGGGTCTAGTGACCAGTCTAGTCTTTTCTTCCATACTGTCACCCCCTTACAGGTTCGCCAACTGCGTCAGCAGTTTGTCATAGTTGACAAGAATTTTCCGGGTTTCTCCCACAGTTATACAGGGGAGTTGTCCAGCCTTTGCCATCAGCCGGAGGGCGTGTTCTGGTAGCAGTCCGGTGGCGGCAATTTGCCGGATCGTCATCATTCTGGGAGGGGTTGCGCTTGCGTTTGCTTCGTTGTTCATGTCTTATCGTTTCCTTTCATATTGATTTGGGAAACAAAAAAAGGAACGGCACACTCTTTGTGTGTCGCTCCCTACAACGAAAAAAACGACAAGGACACACAAAAATAGATAGATTGCCTCCTATCTGATCTTTGCGTTACCCTGTCTTAAAACCACCTATTGAGATAACACATTCACGGCTATCCCTCATTGGGTTTCCTTTTACTCAAGCACTCCAGTTATTTCGGCGATTTTAGGTATCGCCTCCAACTACTGCAAAATGGTATTTCTGTTTGTACCTTTGCCTCCAGTCAAACAGCCTTTATTACGGTGACGGTCACCATCGGTAACGGTGCATATTCAATTCTTAAGTTTCCATGGGTATTATACACCCTGTTTTTCGTTTTGTCAAGTGTTTTGTTTCTTATTTACAAATTTACAGAATGCGAAAATCTGCATATTGCCATTCTGTCAACAACTTTTTATAACTTTTTTATAACTTTTCTTATTTGACCTCTTGATTTCCGTGCAGTATCGTGTTATACTGTTTACAGAATCAAACAGGAGGCGGCAACTATGGCAAGTATTACACCCTATAAAAACAAGGACAGCGTTATTGTTTCCTATCGTTTCCGGGCGTGTGTTGGTCGGGACGAATTAGGCAAACAGCAATTTGCCACAAAGACGGTTAAACTCACCGACAAGGAAGCAAAACTCACCCCCAAAAAGCTGGAAGCAGAAATGCAACGGCAAGCGGACAACTGGGAGAAAGATATTCTTGCCGGGCGTGTCCCCGTCAAGCGTAACACCTTCCGCTATTTCGTGGAGGAAATATGGTGGAAAAACCATGTGCTGAACGGTGAACACAAGGCGGCAACGGTGGAGTTTTACAAGAACATGACCGGGCGCATCGTGGAGCGTTTCGGCAATCGTGACTTGACAGCAATCAAAAGCGTGGACATTGAGCGTTTCTTCAATGACCTCCGCACAGAGGGGCTGTCCACCTCCACCCTAAAGCACTATCAGAATGTTTTGAGAATTCTATTCAAGTATGCGGAAACGCATGATCTCATTGAGAAAGACCCCATGCGGAAAGTAAAGCCCATCAAGGCAGAGGCAAAGCAAGTTGATTTCCTAACCCCCGAACAAGCAAAGGTTTTTCTTGCGGCTCTGGACAATGCCCCGTTGCGGTGGCGGTGCATGATGACCATTCTTATTCTGGAGGGTTTGCGCCGTGGTGAGGTTGTCGGACTTCAATGGTCGGATATTGATTTTGAGAAATGCACCATCAGCGTCAACCGTTCTGTGGGTTATGTCCCCGGACAGGGCGTGACCGTTGGCACACCCAAAAGCAAGAATTCTATTCGCACTCTGCCGTTGTCCGCTCCGGCTCTGGTTCTGCTCCGGGAATGGAAACAGGCACAGGCTGAGGAATGCGGTGCAGTTCTGCTCCCCCATGCGTACATCTTCGCACTTGAAACGGATGTATATCAGCCCATGTTTCCGACTGCTCCGACTCGTTGGCTGTCCCGGTTCGTCAAAGCCCACAATCTGCCGGATGTTTCCCCCCATGATCTGCGCCACACTTGCGGCTCTTTGATGTTGGCATCTGGTGAGGCATCCATAAAGGACACACAGGATTTTCTTGGGCATGAGGACGCAAAAACCACGCTCAAGTTCTACGCTGGT
>JAZSOJ010000064.1:0-2039 GCA_045536855.1 Clostridia bacterium
TGTTGTTGAAGAAATTGAGAATATTATCGGTATTCCTGCCGAGGATGCACCAAGAATTTCAGCGAAAAACGGCATTGGCATCGAAGAAGTTTTAGAACAGATCGTAAAAGTGATTCCGCCTCCGAAAGGGGATGAGAATGCACCCCTTAAAGCGCTCATTTTCGATAGTTTTTATGACCCTTATAAGGGTGTTATTATTTACTTTTGTCTCAAGGAAGGTCGTCTAAAAACCGGCGATAAAATTCATCTGATGGCGACGGGAAAAGATTTCGATGTTGTTGAAGTGGGTTATCTGCACCCGTCCGGATTCTTAAAATGCGATGAATTGTTAGCAGGCGAAGTTGGTTATTTAACAGCGAGCATTAAGAATGTTTCCGACACTCGTGTTGGTGATACAATTACATTAAAAAATAATCCCGCAGACACCCCGTTATCGGGCTATAAACAGGTTAATCCAATGGTGTTCTGCGGTATTTATCCTGCCGATGGAGCACGTTATGAGGACTTGAGAGATGCGCTGGCAAAATTACAGTTGAATGATGCGGCTCTTATCTATGAGCCGGAAACATCTGTGGCACTGGGATTTGGTTTCCGTTGTGGCTTTTTAGGTCTCTTGCACATGGAAATCATTCAGGAAAGATTAGAAAGAGAATATAATTTAGACCTCGTAACCACGGCACCGAGCGTTATTTATAAGGTGACGAAGACCAATGGTGAAATGCTTGATATTTCCAATCCGACCAACCTTCCGGATCCCAGTGAAATTAATTTTATGGAAGAGCCGATTGTGAAAGCAGATATCATGGTGCCGACGGAGTTTATTGGTAATATTATGGAGCTTTGTCAGGAACGGCGAGGCGTATATATCAATACAACATATATCGATTCTACTCGTGCACAATTGCATTATGAATTGCCGCTGAACGAAATCATTTATGACTTCTTTGATGCACTGAAGTCACGCACCAAGGGCTATGCGTCCTTTGATTATGAGATGAAAGGCTATCAACAGTCAGATTTAATTAAACTGGATATTCTCTTAAATGGGGACATGGTAGATGCGCTTTCATTTATCGTGCATTCAACGAAGGCATATGCACGAGGCAGAAGAATAGCGGAAAAGCTAAAAGAATCTATTCCACGTCAGTTGTTTGAGATTCCGATTCAGGCAGCGGTCGGCAATAAAATTATCGCTCGTGAGACGGTTAAAGCGATGCGTAAAGACGTCCTGGCAAAATGTTATGGTGGCGATATCACCCGAAAGAAGAAACTTTTAGAAAAACAGAAAGAAGGTAAAAAGCGGATGCGCCAAGTCGGTTCCGTAGAAGTGCCGCAAGAGGCGTTTATGTCCGTCTTGAAGTTAGATGAAGATTGATCAAACGAAGGCATATGGCGTTTACGTTCATATACCGTTCTGCTTGCAAAAATGTGCATATTGTGATTTTACATCTTACCCGGGAGAACTCTCCCGGGCAGATTGCTATTTAGAGGCAGTTATACAGGAAATGCAATATTATCGTGGGCTGCGTGCAGATACAGTTTATATTGGAGGGGGAACGCCCACTGCGCTGAAGAAGGAACAAATAGTCCCATTCATAGAAAAAGTCAAAGAAAATTTTGTACTAACAGATGACTGTGAAATTACCGTAGAATGCAATCCAAAAACAGTCAATGAAGAGTATTTGCGCATGTTGTTTTTGTGCGGAGTTAATCGGCTAAGTATCGGGGTGCAATCATTTTTGGACTCCGAATTATCGTTGCTTCATCGAGTTCATAATAGCAATGAGGCAAGAGAGTGCATATCTATGGCAAAAGCGGCAGGGTTCACAAATATTAGCCTTGATTTAATGTTCGGCTTGCCGAATCAAAGAATCGATGATTTTATGTTGTCGGTGGAGGAGGCAATTCGTCTTGCACCTGCGCATATATCAAGTTACAGCTTAATTTTAGAGCCGAAAACGCCGCTTTGGGAAAAAGTCCAACGAGGAGAATTATCTGATTTAGAGGAAGAAACGGAGCGGGAAATGTATCGCTTGCTG
>JAZSOJ010000145.1:0-2510 GCA_045536855.1 Clostridia bacterium
CAGCGGACATCCCGTGTTGCGTTGGATGATGGACAACATCTTCATCCGCACGGACCCCGCCGGAAATATAAAACCAGATAAGGAAAAGTCCACCGAAAAAATCGACGGTGCGGTCGCAACCATTATGGCACTCGACCGAGCCATTCGCTGCGGTGGCGACACGGGTGTTTCGGTCTATGATGAACGAGGCATCCTTTTCATTTAGGAGGTGAGATTTTGGAGAAACCTAAAAAGCATATAGTGTCCCTCTCGGGCGGTAAGGATTCCACGGCTATGCTCCTTCGTATGATCGAAGAGAAAATGCCCGTGGATATCATTTTATTCTGCGATACCGGGTTGGAATTCGATGCGATGTACCGCCATCTTGAAAAGTTGGAAAAGTATATCGGTAAACCTATAACCAGGCTCAAATCTCCGCACACCTTCGAGTACCTTTTCTTTGAGCATATGCCGAAACGAAAGAACCCGGAGCTGATTGGGCGCAAGGGTTACAGTTGGGCGGGACCTCGTAATCGTTGGTGTACCGCAATGTTAAAGACCCGTATCGTCAACAAATACCTGCGTGAACTTTCCGATAAATATGAGCTTGTACAGTACATTGGTATTGCTGCCGATGAACCACAGCGTGTACACGAATTCAACTATCCACTTGTTGATTGGGGTATGACCGAAGCGGACTGCCTGGCTTACTGCAAAGAACGAGGTTTCGACTGGGAGGGTCTATACGACATCTTCCATCGTGTGTCCTGTTGGTGTTGCCCTCTACAGTCTTTGGATGAGTTAAGGCAACTCCGAAGGCACTTCCCGGACTTATGGGAACGACTACGTTATATGGATGCTCACACATGGCGAACCTTCCTCAAGAACTACTCGGTTGAGCAGTTGGAGGCTCGGTTCGCTTTTGAGGATACTCGTGAGGCAAGCGGACTCTCCACCAAGGGAGCGGAGTTTTTTGATGCATTACGGGAACAGTTAAAGGAGGTTAAGTAAATGGGTATCTTTTCAGGATTATTCCGTTCCAGGGATAAGCCTCAAAACAGAACTGTCGGTAGTTCCTACACCTTCCTTATGGGCGGGTCAACTTCCGGCAAACCAGTAAACGAGCGGTCGGCTATGCAAATGACCGCTGTCTATTCTTGCGTGAGGATACTTGCCGAAGCGGTGGCAGGACTACCGCTCCACCTATACAAGTACACCGATTCCGGCGGCAAAGAAAAAGCCGTTGACCATCCATTGTATTTGCTTTTGCATGACGAACCGAACCCGGAGATGAGTTCCTTTGTGTTTCGAGAAACGCTGATGACTCATCTGCTCCTTTGGGGTAACGCTTACGCACAAATTATTCGCAATGGTAAAGGTGAGGTCGTTGCCCTCTATCCTTTGATGCCTAACAAAATGACCGTTGACCGTGATGAAAACGGACAGCTCTATTACACCTATATGCGGTCAAACGAAGAGGCTCACACAATGGAAGGCGCATCCGTAAAGCTCAAACCCGCAGATGTGTTACACATCCCAGGTCTTGGCTTTGACGGCCTTGTCGGTTATAGCCCTATCGCAATGGCAAAAAACGCTATCGGTATGGCAATTGCCTGTGAGGAGTTCGGTGCCAAGTTCTTTGCTAATGGTGCTGCACCTTCGGGTGTGCTGGAACACCCCGGCACTATCAAAGACCCAACTCGTGTGCGTGATGCTTGGCAGAGTCAGTTTGGTGGATCTTCCAACTCCGGCAAAGTTGCCGTTTTGGAAGAAGGAATGAAGTATACACCGATTTCCATTTCCCCGGAACAGGCGCAATTCCTCGAAACACGCAAGTTTCAAATCAATGAAATTGCTCGAATTTTCAGAGTGCCACCGCATATGGTTGGTGACCTTGAAAAGTCGAGCTTTTCTAATATAGAGCAGCAATCCCTTGAGTTTGTGAAATACACCCTTGACCCTTGGATAATCCGATGGGAGCAATCGATGATGAGAGTTCTCCTCTCTCTCGATGAAAAGAAGGAGTATTTCATCAAGTTCAATTTGGAGGGTCTGCTCCGAGGTGACTATCAAAGCCGAATGAACGGCTATTCGATAGCAAGGCAGAACGGCTGGATGTCCGCTAACGATATCCGTGAGCTTGAAAACCTTGACCGAATCCCTGCCGAACAAGGCGGAGATTTGTACCTCATCAACGGCAGTATGCTCCCGCTCGGTAGTGCGGGTGCTTATGCAGATATTAATCCAACAGAAACGGAGGTAACGGAAACCAATGAAGAATCCCAAAGCGAAGAAGTTCTGGGCATGGAAAAACCTGGCGGACGAAGGACAACCCGAAGAGCGAGTCCTTGAGCTGTACGGCACCATTGCTGAAGAGAGCTGGTTCGACGATGATATCACCCCGCGAATGTTCAAAGATGAACTGAACTCCGGCAGCGGTGATATTACCGTGTGGATTAACAGCCCCGGTGGTGACTGTGTGGCGGCGGCTCAGATTTACAACATGCTTCGTGAGTACAAGGGTAACGTTA
>JAZSOJ010000168.1:0-2575 GCA_045536855.1 Clostridia bacterium
ATTTAAGATTGCAACCCTTAAAAAACACCGTTGTTCGAATCCCCGGTCCGTCAACGAAAGAGTTTCGCACAATATCAAAAATTGTTGCTGTCATTTCTGTGTTGTCCTCTCAATAATATTATCCTGAATACTTTCGTTTAATTTAACAAAATAATCCGAGAAACCACTCACGCGAACACGTAGATTCTTATAATCTTCAGGTGTTACTTTGGCATTCATCAAATCCTCTTTTGAAACGTAGGTCAACTGGAAATGCACACCGCCCATTTTGAAATAGGTTTCCAGCATATCCACCGTTTTTTCAAAATGGTCGTCATTTTTTATGAGCTGCTCATCGATCATGAAATTTGTAACGGTTGAACCGCACCCAATGCCGTTAGGGTCAATTTTCGCAATGGAATTCAGCAAAGCGGTAAGGCCGTTTCGATCATATCCGCCACTTTGCTGCAAGCCAAACTTTAATGCTTCTCCTGCCTTCCTGCCGTCGGGGGTTGCACCCATTTTTTCGCCAAACCATTTGAAATGGGGATTGTAGCCGAATAAATCGCCAACCAAAAAGTGATATCCAAACAAATTTGTCTTATCCTTCAGATATTCGTACAGGCTTTGGTAAAGCCTTTGGGCAACATAATTGGAACGGTCCGTATCATTTCCGAAGAAATCGCCCTTGTTGACAATCAGCGTGTGTAGACCCTCATAGCCCTCCCAATTTGCCTGTACCGCTGAAATAAGCTCCTTCATGGTAATGATTTTTTCGTCAAAAACGAACTGCTTTACGGCGATCAAAGAATCAATTACATTTGCAATTCCCATGTACATTGGCGAAGCAACGACAACGTCCCCTGCGCCTTGGGTCAGACTCTTGGCTTTTTCAATGCACCCCTGGAAGAAAATGCTTGATAAATAGTTGATATCCTTCGCGCGCTCTCGGTTGTATTTATCGTCATATTCATAGGCGATATCAAGATCGCTAAAGAGTTCTTGCAAGAAGATTTCATAATATTCGTCAAAGGTTTTTGCGGCGATAATTTTTTTGCTCTTTTTATGGAAAAGTGTTTCAGTGGACCGCGCAAAATTTATTTTTGAGTTACTTCCGGTAATTGCGCCCAAAAATGCAGGTTCGTTGCAACCAACTGTTGTATATGCCACCGCTTTTTCAAAGGGGAAACCGCAAATTTCGGTATAGCATTTCATGCGCTTTTCGTCGTTTTGGAACGCGATCCGCTTATTGGGGTCCTTCCGCTCGCAGTCCAGAGCATAGCGGAATACCTCCTTGGGTGTTTTTGCGGTCCAACGCAAAGTGACTTGGGGGATCCAGGTCGGCAATTCCAAAAGGCTTTCTAAAATCAGTTTTGACAAATCGTTGAAGCCGTCAGTCCCATCGGGCAAATAACCGCCGATGCAAAAATGCGATTCCGCGCCCCGGGTAAACTTTGCGGCAGAGCGCGGTGTTGCTGCCTGGAGCATGAGGAAAAGCTCCTGTAAATATTCTTTCGCTGCTTCTCTTGTCAAGCTGCCATTTTGGATATCCCTTTCGTAAAAAGGTGTTAAATAACGGTCGAGGGTGCCGACACTGTCAGGGTCTGCCGAGAAGCAGACGTAGATCGTAAGCACCGCCTCGTAAAAGGAATTCGGCTTGTTTTCGGGTACGTTTTGCAGAGCCTTGGAAAGAATTTGAAGATTTTTCTTGTATTCCCCGTTTTTAACCGTTTCTGACAGAGCAAGTGCCTTCCCGGAGCATTTATGCGCCCAACCGATCATTGCGTTGGCAACACGCTTCAGTGCATATAAAAACTCCTCTTCCTCTGCGTCCGTGTGCTTTTTTAAGGATTCGTCGATTTCCTCCAGGATCCCCCGAATGCCCTTATCCAGAACCTTCTGATGGTCCGCAGTTGCGTGCTGCCATTCAAATGTCGAAAGATTATCCACCGGCTTGCAGTAAAAATCGTCCTTCAGCTTTACAAATGCCGCGTGTCCTCTGCGGCGGAACGCATCACCGACAACCGAACTGTCCGTGTTGAAAAAGCCGGTCATTTTTGAATACTCGGTCAAAACAGGCTGCTGATTTAAGATAAATTCGCAAAGCCGCTTGGACTCTCTGCGTTGACGGAGCAAGAAAAGGTCTTCACGGTCATACGCTGTTTCTGTCGGAGAAGCATACATTTCACCCTTTAAGGTCAACTCGGTAAGCTTTCTGATTCGTTCATTCATAAAAATAACCTCCGCAAGGATTTTTCAAGAGTATTCTATTATCAGCCGGCGACAAAGAACATACATGAAATAACGTATTTGCACTTTTTGATACTATTTTCTTGCGTTTTATATCCCTTTATGGTAAGCTGTCAACGGGTGATGATATGAAGGACAGCTTTACGGTAACAAATATCAGGCGGGTAATATTGGTTGGAAAAGATGAATATAAAGAAACCGTTACCTCCTTCTCAAAGAATAAGACATGTCATAATGAACTGATTTTTCATCTTTCCGGGGAATCAACCGTTCTGTTCAACGGGAAGCAGCTGGTTGTCACAAAAGACTGTATCCGCTTTTTGCCGCAGGGCGAGGTCCGGGAATA
>JAZSOJ010000179.1:0-7670 GCA_045536855.1 Clostridia bacterium
CTTACTGGATGTGTGTCTGTGCCAAGGCAAATAAGCCTGACAATGAAATCTGTGTCCGTTGCGACAGGCACAAGGGGTATGTCCTTTCTCATTTTGCTTCCTATGACCAAATCAATCAGGCAGAGGAGGCAAAAAAAGCAGAAGAAGCACGCCTTCGTGAAATCAAGAAAAAGAAATGGAAGAAAAGTCTTTCGATATCCGGCATCGTTGTGGCGGCACTTTTAGTTTTAGCACTTGTCGGCTGGCTGATTTACGGTGCGGTGATGGGAAATATGGCGGCAGGAAAAGCTGCCGAGGGCAACTATATCGAAGCGTACAATATGTATAAACAAATCGGAAGCGAGGACATTAAAAAAGTATCTGAAAAAGTGAAGGGCAATTCCTTTATGAACATGATACAGACCGGCCTTTTGACGGCGGACGAGGAGTATTTTTATTATATCTCCGACCCGATGCTCGGGACGATTTCCAAAGAGAACAAAGAGACCGGCGAAGTGACGCCTTTGGGTGAGGCGACGGGCGTACAGCTCAGTATTTCCGGTGATTGGCTCTATTTTATTGATATGGATACGGGGCTTTTGTCTCGTGTAAAGACCGATGGCTCGGTGATTGAGAGTGTGGCAGAGGAGACGATTCCGTTTTATATGACTGTCGGCAGTGACATGTACTACCTGAAAATCGAACAACAGGTAGCCGAGAGCGGTGAGGAACCGACGGCGACACAGAAAATGACCTTGTGGAGAATGGATCTGACGAATCAAAAGACCGTAAAAGTTTCGGATGCGCAGATGGGTATGATGGAGCTTTACGGCGGTAAAATTTACTATACAAACTCGGAGGATGACTCAAAGCTCTATGTGATGGAGCGTGACGGAAAAGGTGCACGCAAGATTTTGGATGTGTCCGTTTCCTGCTTTGCAATCACGGAGGAAACGATTTACTACATTGATGGAACTGTTGAAAATGAGGGCTCTGTGCCGAAACTTCCGCTCCTTTCGGCAACGCTTGACGGAACGGCAAAGGAAACCCTGATTGATGGTCAAATGGTTGCCATGGTTGGCGCAGATGGCGAAAGTATTTATTACACGACCTATGAAGACGGTAAGCTTCACGTGATGGATATAAAAACCAAGGCAGTTACCGAGGTCGATACGGAAGAGGCGATGGTCTACAATATCATGGACGGCTATATCGTTACAGCGGATATGACAGGTAATATGACAAAAGCAAAATTTGACGGCAGTGACAAGAAAGCAATTTATGTTTACGAGGCACCGTCGGCGGAGTAATAAAAATAACGAAACCTGACAAAAAGGCGGAATGCCTGACGGAAAGGGGACGGCGCATAATAGCTTTGTGCACCAAACGGTTTTTTGCCGCATCCCTTTTTCGGGGTGCGGTTTTTTGTTTGGAAAGGAGCAAAGGATGGAAACAAGAGTTGCAGTGATGGGAATTATCGTGGAAAACGCTGATGCGGTAGAGGCATTAAACAGCTTGCTCCATGATTACAGTGCTTATATTATAGGAAGAATGGGAATTCCTTATCGGGAACGAAACATCAACATTATCAGTATTGCGATTGATGCGCCGCAGGACATGATTTCCGCCCTGTCCGGTAAAATCGGCACACTTTCGGGAGTGAGCGTGAAAACCGCTTACTCCAATGTGGTCAGCGGTGGATAAAAAAATAAAAGCACTGATCAAAACGCTTTCCGAAGAACATCGTCTTTCGGAGGCGGAGTATCAGTACCTGATTGAAAACCGCACCGAAGATGCGGCGGCGCTTTTGGCGGAAAAAGCCGTTGAGGCACGGCGTGCGGTATATGGAAACCGAGTCTATGTGCGCGGACTGATTGAAATCAGTAATATTTGTAAGAATGATTGTCTGTATTGCGGCATCCGCTGCTCCAACGGCGAGGTCAGTCGTTATCGGCTGACAAAGGAAGAGATTCTTTCTTGTTGTCGTGAGGGCTATCAGCTTGGCTTTCGGACTTTTGTGATGCAGGGCGGCGAGGATGCGGCGTTTTCAGATGAAGTGCTGTGCGACATCATCTCGGCGATCAAGGCGGAACATCCTGACTGTGCGGTGACACTTTCTTTGGGCGAACGTTCAAGGGAAAGTTATCAAAAGCTCAAAGAGGCAGGAGCAGACCGCTACCTTCTGCGTCACGAAACGGCGACGCCGGAGCATTATGGGATGCTTCACCCGAAAACTATGGATTTTGACCGTCGGATGCGTGCGCTTTCCGACTTAAAGGAGCTTGGCTATCAGGTCGGTTGCGGTTTCATGGTGGGATCTCCCTATCAGACGGCAGCGCACCTTGCCAAAGATTTAAAATTCATCGAAGAATTTTCGCCCGATATGTGCGGCATCGGTCCGTTTATTACGCATCCGAAGACGCCGTTTGCGAAGGAGCCTTCGGGCGATGCAGATCTGACCTGTTATTTACTTTCGGTGATTCGGCTCATGCATCCGCATATCTTACTTCCCGCAACGACGGCGCTGGGAACGGTTGCAGGTGACGGGCGAGTACGTGGGATCTTAGCGGGGGCAAATGTGGTGATGCCAAACTTATCGCCGCTTTCCGTACGAAGAAAATATGAACTTTATGAGAATAAAATCAGCACGGACGCAGAATCGGCACAACAGATAGAATTGCTTTCTGAGCAGATGAGGGCGATTGGCTATGAGGTTTTTGTCGGTCGTGGTGATGTGGCAAGAGGTCAAAAGGAGGAAACAAACGATGGCGATTTATAATCAGAACTCGTTAAAGGCGGAGGAATTTATTAACCACGAAGAAATCTTGGAAACAATAAAGTATGCCGAAGAAAATAAGCATAATGTAGCGCTAATTGACGAAATATTGGAAAAAGCACGTCCGAAAAAAGCGGGCGCAGGACTTTCCTGCAGCGGTCTTACGCACCGTGAAGCATCGGTGCTGCTTGCCTGCGATATTCCTGAAAAGAACGAGGAAATCAAGAATATTGCAGAGCAAATTAAGCTGGCGTTTTACGGCAACCGTATCGTCATGTTTGCGCCGCTGTACCTTTCGAATTACTGCGTAAACGGTTGTGTGTACTGCCCGTACCACATAAAAAATAAGCACATCGCAAGAAAAAAACTGACGCAGGAGGAAATCAGACAAGAGGTCATCGCACTTCAGGATATGGGACATAAGCGTTTGGCGATTGAGGCGGGCGAAGACCCTGTCAATAACCCTTTAGAATATATTTTGGAGAGCATCAAAACCATTTACAGCATCAATCATAAAAACGGGGCGATTCGCAGAGTCAATGTCAATATTGCCGCAACGACGGTGGAAAACTATCGCCGTTTAAAAGAGGCGGGCATCGGCACGTATATTCTGTTTCAGGAGACCTATCACAAGGAAAGCTACCTAAAACTTCATCCGACGGGTCCGAAGCATGACTATGACTATCATACCGAAGCGATGGACAGAGCGATGGAGGGCGGCATTGATGATGTTGGTTTAGGCGTATTGTTCGGTTTAGAGCTTTATCAGTATGAGTTCGCAGGTCTTATTATGCACGCAGAGCATTTAGAGGCGGTCCACGGCGTCGGACCACACACCATCAGCGTGCCGAGAATCAAACGTGCGGATGATATTGACCCGAATGTGTTTGACAACTCTATCCCGGATGAAATGTTTGAGAAAATTATTGCCTGCATTCGTCTTGCTGTTCCCTATACGGGCATGATTATTTCCACCCGTGAATCGGAGGAAGTCAGGGGCAGAGCACTTCGCCTCGGCATTTCACAAATCAGCGGTGCATCACGCACCTCGGTCGGCGGCTATACGGAAGAAGAACGTCCGCACGATTCGGAGCAGTTTGATGTATCTGACCAAAGAACGCTCGACGAGGTGGTGCGTTGGCTGATGGAGATGGGGCACATTCCGTCCTTCTGTACGGCTTGCTACCGTGAGGGCAGAACGGGCGACCGCTTTATGACGCTGTGCAAAAACGGGCAGATATTAAACTGTTGTCATCCAAATGCGCTGATGACCTTGCACGAATATTTAGAAGATTATGCGTCAGAAGAAACCAAGAAAATAGGCTATGAGCTGATTAGTAAAGAGCTGGAAAAAATCCCGAGTGAAAAGGTAAAAACGCTTGCCAAGGAATATATTGAAAAAATGGACAAGGGCGAACGTGATTTCAGGTTTTAAGAAAGGAGGGTCAGTATGGGCGATTCTATGACAAATACGCCGCTTTCCATGCGGATGACCATTGCGGTGTTCGGAAGAACGAACAGTGGAAAATCTTCGCTTGTTAACCGCATTGTCGGTTCGGAGGTGTCTTTGGTCTCAAGCGTCCGTGGAACGACAACAGACCCTGTTACCCGCACGATGGAGCTATACCCGATCGGGCCCTGTGCCTTGATTGATACGGCGGGCTTTGAGGATGAAACTGCACTGGGCGAACTCCGCACCGGGCGCACAAAAGCAGTTTTGGAGAAAACAGACCTTGCCCTTTTGGTGCTTGCCATAGGCGAGGAGACAAAGAGTGCAAAAGAGTGGCTCTCACTTCTTGAAGAAAAAGGAATTACCACCATTGGTGTTTTGAATCAATGTGATTTGGTTTCTGACGGTGAAGAAAGAGCAAAGGAACTTTCCAAAGAATTCGGGATTCCGTTTGTGTGCGCCAGTGCGCTTACGGGTGAGGGAATGGAAGGAGTCAAATCTAAAATCATTGAGTATGCGCCAAAGGATGTTGAGCTTTCGGAAATTGCGGGCCACCTAATCGAAACAGGCGACACCGTGCTTTTGGTGATGCCTCAGGATATTCAGGCGCCGAAGGGCAGACTGATTTTGCCGCAGGTGCAAGTGACACGTGATTTATTAGACCATGGAGCGGTGATAATCAGCGTGACTAAGGAGCAAATGGAGACGGCGCTCTCTGCGCTTTCTGTGCCACCAAAGCTCATTATTACCGATTCACAGGTATTTCCCTTTGTATATGAGAAGAAACCGAAAGAGTCGCTTCTTACTTCGTTTTCGGTATTGCTCGCACGGTATAAAGGAGATATCGGCGCATTTTTAGAGGGCGCAAAGGCGATTGACGGCTTAAAAGAGACTGACCGTGTGCTGATTGCCGAGGCCTGCAGTCACAATCCGCAGGATGGTGACATCGGCAGAGTCAAAATTCCGAATCTGCTCCGCAAAAAAGTGGGGAACGGCCTTGCGATTGATATCGTCAGCGGAAACGATTTCCCCGAGGATTTGTCGGGGTATTCTCTGATTGTGCATTGTGGCGGTTGTATGTTTAACCGTCGGTATATGCTAAACCGTGTCCGTGCGGCAAAGGGGCAGAATGTTCCCATCACTAATTATGGAATGCTGATTGCAAAACTTAGCGGAATTTTAGATAAAATTGTGATAGAGTAGGAGAAAACGATGGAGATATTACAAAGTCTCATAAAGCATCAAAAAAAAGAAAAAGCATCCTTTCATATGCCCGGCCACAAGGGGCGAGGGTTAGGTTTTACGTCGCCCTTTGACAGCGGAATTTTGTCCTTTGATACCACCGAACTTTGGGGGACCGATTGTCTTGCGCACCCACAAGATGCAATTTTGCAGTCGCAAAAATGGGTAGCAACGCTTTACGGTGCGAAAGAGGCGTTTTATTTGGTGAACGGCTCCACCTCGGGCATCCTCTCGATGTTTGATGCCTTTTTCTCGGAGGGGGATGCGGTTTTGGTTGACCGTGCTTGCCATAAAAGCGTGGTGAATGCGCTGTCGCTTTGCGGTCTTGTGCCGATTTATATTGCACCTCCGGTGGATAAAAAAGGAGTGCCGAAAGGCTTCTCAAAAGAGAAAATAGCGGAAGCGCTTGATGCCTATCCCGAAGCGAGTGGCGTTTTTCTAACCAGTCCGAATTATTACGGCATGGTGAGTGAACTCGAGGAAATCGCAGAGTTTGTGCACGCCTCAGGCAAGGTGCTTTTGGTCGACGAGGCACACGGAGCGCATTTTCCATTTTCAAAGCATTTTCCGATGGGAGCAATTCGTGCCGGCGCAGATGCAAGTGTGGTCAGCTTGCATAAATCGCTATCCTCGCCGAATCAAACAGCACTTCTTTTGCTGCATGAGGAGGATTCAGACGGCCGTGTGCGCCGTGCGGTGAACACCTTTCAAACGAGCAGTCCGTCGTATGTGTTGCTTTCCTGTATGGAGCAGGCGCTTTCCTTTGCCGAAACGCATGGTGAAGAGGCAACCGAGCGCTTTTTGTCTGTGAGTGAGCCGTACCAAAAGTACCGTACACAAGACCCGTTTAAATTACTGTTGACATTTAACGGTGAGGGCTATCGTGCAGAAGAGATATTAAGAGAAAAGTATGGAATTTATGCCGAACTTTGTGACCAAAACCATGTTCTTCTGATGTGCTCGTGGCAAAACACAGAGGAAGACTTTGCTCTTTTAGGCGAGGCACTATCAGAACTGGTACCCCTACGGAAAGAAACGCTTGCAGAGGGCGATGCGTTCCATTTTTGCGAGGGGAAAACAGAGCTTAACCCTCGCCAGGTGAGAAAGAGAGAGAGCGAGTGGGTGTTGCTTTCGGATGGTGTGGGGAGAGTCTCTGCGCAGACTGTGACGGCATTTCCGCCTTGTATCCCAATTCTGATGCCGGGTGAGCGAATCACGGAAGCACAAGTAGAAGAAATTGCAAAGAGAATGGGGTATCAAACCCTTGACGGTGTCAAAAAGGAAAAATTATTAGTGATCAAATAAAAGCCGCTTTCTGTGGCTTTTATTTTTATTCTCTTGTGATTT
Source organism: Clostridia bacterium (assembly GCA_045536855.1). Lineage (GTDB taxonomy): Bacteria > Bacillota > Clostridia > UBA1381 > UBA9506 > RGIG1666. Next base: position 6,795 of record JAZSOJ010000179.1, read on the forward strand.
GATGCGAGATATGATAAAATAATATGAAATGTAGATATTATGCGCAAAGGGAGGGAAATCAAATGGAACTTTTAGCGCCGGCGGGAGAATTTGACTCCCTGGTGATGGCGGTACAAAACGGCGCCGATGCGGTCTATGTCGGCGGAACGATGTTCAGCGCACGAAGAAATGCGGTGAATTTTGATTTCCCCGAACTGACCCGTGCGGTCGATTATTGCCATTTGCGTGGGGTAAAACTCTACCTTGCGGTCAATACCTTGGTCAAAGAATTTGAACTTTTAGACCTTTGTAACTATTTAGAGAAGATTTACCGCATCGGTGTGGATGCGGTGATTGTGCAGGATTTCGGCGTTCTTTCTTTGGTGCGACGCTGTCTGCCTGAGCTTACTGTGAATGCAAGCACGCAGATGACAGTGGCCAATGCCGACGGAGTCAGGACCTTGGAAAAGCTGGGCGTAAAGCGTGTTGTGCTTGCCCGCGAGCTTTCGGGAAAGGAAATTGCCGCTATTCGCGAACAAACAACGGCAGAGCTTGAAGTGTTTGTGCATGGCGCACTTTGTATGAGCTATTCCGGACAATGCCTTTTGAGCAGCATGTTAGGCGGAAGAAGTGGGAATCGTGGCGCTTGCGCACAGCCCTGCCGCTTATCGTATACCCTATTGAAAGACGGGAGCGCGGTCAGCGAAAACCTGCCGCTGCTTAGCCCGAAGGATTTGTGTTTAGCAAAACGATTGGATGAGCTGCGCGACTGCGGTGCCGACTCATTAAAAATAGAGGGGCGCATGAAAAGCCCCGAGTATGTCGGCATGGTTACCCGTGTATACCGCGCGGCGCTTTCCGGTGAGGTAAGCGATGCCGAGGTGGCGGACATGCTTC
>JAZSOJ010000028.1:0-1994 GCA_045536855.1 Clostridia bacterium
CACCGCCTTTCAAAAAATGATTTCCTTAACTTAATTATACACGAAAGGAAAAGATTTGTACATAGCTTTCACAAACTTTTTATCAACAAAGTCTTTTTAAGTAGTGTGTCGTCGGACAACTAACAAAAAAAGTGTTATCCGAAGGATAACACTTTTTTGTTTTAATCACACCGGATGTGTCATTTCTTCCATATTGACAAGGTCTTTGTCAATTTTATATTTTTCCGCACGACGCTGCTCGAAGAACTTTACTGCAACCTGGTCAAACAGGGCATAGGATAAAACATCCTCGTCCTGCTCGAAATATTCTTTCATTTTTTCTTTGGTTGCTTCAAATTCAGGAGCAATTTTATCTGCCGGGCGATAGGTAATGCGTTCTTCGTCACCGATGATCTTTTTGACGATATCTTCTTTGATTTCTACTGGTGTTCTGCCGTAATCGCCACGGACAATGCCCTTGGTCTCTTTGGTAATCATCTTGTAGCGTTCTCCCATTAAGACGTTTAATACAGCCTGTGTACCAACAATCTGGCTGGTCGGGGTAACAAGCGGAATCCAGCCGAGATCCTCACGAACTCTCGGGATTTCTTTGAGAACTTCTTCGAATTTGTCTTCTGCATTCTGCTGCTTGAGCTGAGAAACCAGATTGGAGAGCATGCCTCCCGGAACCTGATACTTCAGCGTGTTGATATCAATACCAAGGACCTTAGTATTCAAAAGTCCGCTGGACAGATACTCTTCACGAAGCGGCTTAAAGTAATCTGCCAGGTCTGTAAGAGCATCCAAGTTAATACCCGTATCATACGGTGTTCCCTCGAGCGTCTTTACGATGGTTTCGGTTGCCGGCTGACTGGTGCCCAGTGCGAGCGGAGAAAGCGCACAGTCAACAACATCAACGCCTGCTTCAATTGCCTTTAAGTAGGTCATAGAAGCAACACCGCTGGTGTAGTGCGTATGCAACTGAATTGGTACTTTTACGGCGCTTTTGAGTTCGGTTACGAGTTTTTCCGCCTCATAAGGAATCAAAAGACCTGCCATGTCCTTAATACAAATAGAGTCAGCACCGCAGTCTTCGTATTCTTTTGCCAGCTTTACGAAATAATCAATGTTGTGAATCGGGCTGATGGTGTAGGAAATCGCTGCTTGCACATGTCCGCCCTCTTTTTTCGTTGCATTGATTGCTGTCTGCAGATTTCTTACGTCGTTTAATGCATCAAAGATACGGATGATATCAATACCGTTTGCAATGGACTTCTGTACAAAATACTCAACGATGTCATCCGCATAGTGGCGATAACCCAAAATGTTCTGACCTCGGAATAACATCTGCAGTTTTGTATTTTTTGCCTTGCCTTTAATTTTGCGAAGACGCTCCCACGGGTCTTCGTTTAAGAAACGAAGGCAGGCATCAAAGGTTGCACCGCCCCATGCCTCGAGCGAGTGGTAGCCTACCTGGTCTAATTTTTCAACAATCGGAAGCATTGCATCAGTGGTCATACGGGTAGCGATGAGTGACTGATGAGCATCACGAAGAATCGTTTCTGTAATTGCTACTTTTTTAGCTTGCTGTGCCATATGATAACCTCCCTTTAGAAGAATTTAGCGAGTGATAAGAATACGCCTGCCGCAACGGCGGAGCCGATAACACCGGCAACATTCGGGCCCATAGCGTGCATCAAGAGGTAGTTTGTCGGATTTTCTTTCTGACCGACAGATTGTGCCACGCGTGCTGCCATCGGAACGGCAGAAACGCCGGCACTACCGATGAGAGGATTAATTTTGCCCATGGTAATCCAGCACATCAGCTTACCAAACAATGTACCGCCTGCGGTGCTGATGCAGAATGCGACAAGACCTAACACGATGATGAACAGAGTTTGCGGAGTCAAAAAATAGTTTGCGTTTGCAGTTGCACCAACAGTAACACCTAAGAAGATGGTGATGATGTTCATCAGCTCATTCTGTGCGGTCTTAGACAGTCTGTCTGCAACGCC
>JAZSOJ010000010.1:0-2034 GCA_045536855.1 Clostridia bacterium
AGGATGCCGATGTGCAGGAAAATTTGATTGACGAACTTCCGCTTCCGGAAACAATAAAGGAGTCCTTAAAAGAAAATAATACGATGGAAAAATATGCTGATATGGATGTAGCAGGCTTTGAAGAATACGTATGCCGCCAGATTAGCAATGTGATTTTGAACGCACTGGCCTTTGTGATTACCCTTGCGGTAGCGATTGTTGTTTTATGGGTATTGTGTCATACGTTGGATATTTTGGCAAAGTTGCCGCTCCTAAAGCAGATTAACCAGATGACCGGACTGGCGGCAGGATTAGCAGAGGGCGTACTTTTGGTTTGGATCTTGTTCGTAGTGCTTACCATGTTTGCAGGCTCTGCATTCGGACAGGATGCCATGGCGATGATCGGAGAAAATCCGTTACTTGACTTTTTATACAAGAACAATCTCGTTTTAAAATTTATTGCACGGGGATAAAAAATCATCAGAAAGGGACTTGCAAAAGCGGTCTCTTTTTGATATTCTAAAAATGTAAGCACTTACAATGATGGAAATAATGAAAAAAAGAGAGGATAGAAATATGGACGTTTTGACACAGTTTCAGAAGCTTGGAATTATTCCGGTAGTAAAGATTGATGATGCAAAGGATGCAGCTCCGCTTGCAAAGGCACTCTGCGAAGGCGGTTTGCCGGTGGCAGAGGTGACCTTCCGTACCGATGCGGCAGAGGAGGCAATTCGTCAAATGGCGCAGGCGTGTCCGGAAATGTTGGTTGGTGCAGGTACCGTATTGACGACAGAGCAGGTTGACCGTGCAGTGGCGGCGGGTGCGAAATTCATTGTAAGCCCGGGTCTCAATCCGCGGGTGGTAAAGTATTGTCAGGAGAAGGGAGTGCCGATAACTCCGGGCACCTCCAGCCCGACGGATATTGAGCAGGCATTGGAATTGGGCCTTGAAGTTGTAAAATTCTTCCCGGCAGAGGCATCCGGCGGTATTGCGAAGATTAAGGCAATGGCAGCTCCGTATACGAAGGTAAAGTTTATGCCGACCGGAGGTATTAATGCAAAGAATCTGATGTCTTATTTGGATTTCCCGAAGATTATAGCATGCGGCGGCAGCTGGATGGTAAGTGATGCGTTAATTAATGAAGGAAATTTTGATGAGATTAAGCGTCTTACCAGAGAAGCGGTGAATACCATGCTGGGCTTTGAAATTGCACATGTGGGTATTAATGCAAACAGTGAAGGAGAGGCAGACGGAATCGCAGGTTCCTTTGAGAAGCTGTTCGGTTTTACGAAGAAGAACGGTAACAGCTCTGTGTTCGCGGGATCATTTATTGAAGTGATGAAGACGCCGTATTTGGGTGCTCACGGTCATATTGCGATTCGTACCAATTATATAGAACGTGCAAAGTACCATATGGAGATGCAGGGCTTTGAGTTTGACGAGCTGACTGCGAAGACGGACGCAAAGGGAAATCTTGTGGCAATTTACCTGAAGGGCCAGTTTGGTGGCTTTGCGGTACATTTGGTACAGAAATAATAAGTGAGTTGTTTCTATATATAAGAAGAGAAAGGGTTGTGCAGAAACAGCATGACCCTTTTCCTGTTTTTTCTGAGAGAAATTGTTTCCGGAAAAAAGCACTAGATATAGGATGAAAAAAGAATGTCTCCACAATAGGCTGAGGTTCTTCAAAACCTTGAAAAATAAGGAAAAAATAAACTTGAAAAAAGTTTAAAAAAGGTGTTGACAGAACGAAAAATAGATGTTATACTAACGAAGCTGTCACCGAGAAGCGATAAAAACTGAAAAAACTTAGAAATAAGATTTTTGAAAAAGTTTTAAAAAGTGCTTGACAAACACTAAACACTGTGTTAAACTGGTTAAGCTGCTTCGGTAAAAACGACAGCAAAGAAAAACGAACCTTGATAATTAAACAGTAAGACAACCCTGAAAATTCATTTGAAATTTTCATTCTGAGAAGACGAGAAATCGTACCTCAGAAACAGTAAATGTCCGAAAGGACAACGGAACAAACCTTTGCTTGGTTCTTTCGAAAGA
>JAZSOJ010000075.1:0-4431 GCA_045536855.1 Clostridia bacterium
ATGATATCAAATCCGGCAATAAACTGTCGGCATACACGATTGAGGTTGCGGATACGGTAAAAGTGAATAGTACAACCTATGACGAGGACCCAGATGGAGTTATTTCAGCATTGGCACAGGCGGCAAGTGATTTGAATCAGGGTGCGGCTGCAACGGGTGCTGACACTTATACTCAGATTATTAAATATAAAACTAAAAATTCAAAGATTAACCAGATGATTATCTTTGACCCTGCATTAAACATTTCGTCGAATCGTGGCAATAAATCTGTCTTGATGGTTGATAATCTGTCGGCATCTACGCTTAGCGTAAACGGTACCGGAACCATCGGTAACTATACAGTTTCCGGCGCAATTTCTCTCGTCGTACCGTCTAATCGTATTAATGGTGATTATAGTGGCAAGACCTCTGGTGCATATCAAGCTGGAGATTCCTACAATGTTCAGATTATTGACGCAAGTGTAACGGGTATTCCGGAGGCAATTCTGGTTTACGGAACTACCACTTTGGGAGCTCCGTCAATTGATGCTTGTCTGCCGTCGGTTGTCACAAGTATCACGGGTGTCGTAACTAAAGTCGACGGAAAAGATAAAGCGGTTACCAAGCTTGTTGTTGTTGATTCCAATGGTAACGAGAATGTATACTACGATGACAACACCGCAAGTTATACTGCGTTTGCTGGACAAGGCTCGACATGGAGTGCGACTTTCCCGGCTGGCGACGGTAGAATTCGTGGCTTAGCGGTTGGTGACATCGTAAAAGTTCTGGCGGATGAAGATAAACTCGTGAATGAAATTATGTTCCTTGCAGATGCGAGTGCAATTGTAGCGGGAACGCAGGCTGCAGCGATTGAAACGGCGGGCAGGAACGGAACGGCATTGCAGGCGCAGTATCGTTATTTCCTTGGTTCTGCTCGTAGCATAGATATTACCAATGGTAACGATATCCAGCTTACAAAAGCATATGCGGGCGCAGCGAATTATGATACTGCAACAACCGATCCGACATATGACAATATCAGCGGATTCAAGGTATTTGTTGTTGACACGAAAAATCCGGCCAAGATTAACGTTACTCTTGATGCACAGTTTGCAGATATTATAGGCGCAAATGTGGCGAATGTTGAAGCAGCAAATGTCAGCAAGCTCTTTGTATACCAGTCTTATAAGTCGATTAAACTTATTGTTATCTTCAAGTAAAATCATATTAGCAGGGAACGGCAACGCCGCTCCCTGCTTTTTTTGTATAATAAAACATCTCCCTGTATCGTAGGGAGATGTTTTATTATTAAATCTGTTTTATTTCGCAAACGAATTTTCCGTTTATAATTTCGAGCCTTGCATATGTTCCGTTTGATGAACGGATCGAGCCTGGATTAATGAGCGTGATGCCATCCATAGTTTCAATAAGTGGTTGGTGCGTGTGTCCAAAAAGACAAACGCTGCATTCATTTTGTTTTGCACTTAATAGGAGAGTAGAGAAACTGTTTTTTACACGCTCTTTGTGTCCGTGAGTTATGTACATCTTAATTCCGTCGTAAGTCGGCATCAGTGCATAGGGGTCGTCGCAAAAATAGTCGTTATTACCGCAAACAGCGCAAATCGGAATGTTGGGATATCTTCTGCGCAAATATTCAGCATCCGCCGCAACATCACCACAAAAAATTATGCCGTTTACGACCTCCTCTTTTCCAATTGCCTCATCTAAGCCGTAAGTGGTGCCATGACTGTCGGAGAAAATCAGGAGAATCATTTCTTGCCCTCTGGTACAAATTCAGCAAAATTGCGCAGCATTTGAAGTCCAACCTCACCGCTTTTTTCAGGATGAAATTGAGTAAGGAAAATGTGATCTTTTTCCACTAAAACGTGCGGATGAATACCGTAATGCGTGGTTGCTACAACGGTTTCGGGTTCTTTCGAGTCAACATAATAAGAATGTACAAAGTAAACAAAAAGCTCCTCGCCAAGTCCGGAAAGCAGAACGGAATCATGCTTTCTTTCAAGGCAATTCCAACCTATCTGGGGAATCTTAAGTCCCATATCTTCAGGAAAACGGCGGATGGTGCCTTTTAATATTCCAAGGCCTTCCGCATCGCCCTCTTCGCTGAACTCATACATCATCTGCATGCCAAGACAAATTCCTAAAAAAGGAGTTTTTTTCTGAATGGCTGCGTAAATTGGCTCGATTAAACCATGACTTTTCAGGCTATCCATCGCATCACGAAAAGAACCGACGCCCGGAAGAACTAACCTTTCGGCGTTTGCAATCACATCGGGATCAGAACTTACGCAAACTTCGCAGCCAAGGGACAAAAAGGCTTTCTCAACGCTGCGAAGATTGCCTGCATCATAATCTATAATCGTAATCATAAAATCCTCCGTTAGTCCGTAAGTTGTGCTTTAATTTTCTCAACTAAATCTAAAATTCGTTCACGTTCCATTTTCATGCTGACACGGTTGACAACAAAACGGGCAGAGAGATCGCAGATTTCTTCGAGCACTTCAAGTCCATTTTCCTTTAGCGTCTTTCCGCTTTCGACAATATCAACAATGACTTCGGAAAGACCGACAAGCGGCGCAAGTTCCACAGAACCATTCAACTTGATGATTTCAACGGATTGTTTCTTTTCAAACTGATAATAGTTTTTAGCAATGTTTATATATTTTGACGCAACTCGAATATGATTCATTCCGTCAAGTTTTCCGCGAAGTTCTTTCGGCCCTGCAACTGCCATTTTGCACGCGCCGAAGCCCAAGTCTATCATTTCGTATAAATCTTTGCCATCTTCTAAAAGCGTATCACGTCCAACAACGCCGATATCTGCGGCACCATACTCCACATAGGTCGGGACATCGGAGGCTTTTACCAAAATAAACTTAAAGCCGTTTTTTTCATCCGTAAAAATAAGTTTTCGGGACTTTTCACGCAATTCGCTGACTGAGAGTCCTGCTTGCTCGAGTAAATCAACTGTGAGCTCAGCGAGGCGGCCTTTGGCTAATGCTATCGTAATATATCTCATAACTACCTCCGTTTATTCGTGGTCGTGACAATGTCCGCAGGAGCATTCTTCATCACAAATCAATTCATCGATTGTCGTTGTTTCTTTTGTGCCGTATAGGAGATTATGTACATACACCGTACCGTCATCCAAAACCGTCATCATCCCTTGAATTTTTGCCTTCTCGGCATACACCAGTGCATCACTTTCGCTCATACCTGCGGTATCCTGTTCGACGACATAGCCTTCATTTCGAAGTGCGGTTGCAAGCCCATAGGAACGTGCAATATCATTCGATAAAATTAAAATATCTGCACCGCTGACATCTTGTAACAGATTCTGACGGAGTAGTACGCTGAGCAGACGGTCTGTACCGATTGCCATGCCGACAGCTGGAATATCAGCACCAAATTCGCTAATTAAACCGTCGTAACGACCACCGGAGCAAATTGGGAAACCAACGCCGTGTGTAAAAGCCTTAAAAATCATGCCTGTATAGCAGTTGATTCCTTTTACGAGCGAAAGGTCGATAGAAATATATTTTTCATAACCGCAAGATGATAGGGTATTGTAAATGGTTCGAAGATTGGAAAGAGCCAAACGAGCTTTTTTGTTTAAAGCAGATTCGTTAATTTCGTCTAAAACCTCAATTCCGCCGAACAGCGTCGGAAGACGGAGCAGTAGAGAAGCGATCGACTCATCGAGCGCCAACTTCTTGATACAGTTCGAAAGAGCAAGCGTATCCTTTTTGTCGATATATCTGCGTATGGCTTCAATATTTTCATCATCAAGACCGGTTTGTTCCATTAAAGCCTTAAAGAACTCCACCTGACCGATTTCAACCTGGAACGTCTCAAGACCGCAAGAAAGCAGCGCCTCCATCGCACAAAGGATTACTTCGCAGTCTGCAGCATCGCTTTTCGCACCAACAAGCTCAATGCCGGATTGGCAGAATTCACGCTGAATAGAGGAATAACTGTCAACATAGCGAAAGACCTTGCCACTGTAGTGCATACGCAGAGGGAAAGGACTTTGCGTCATTTTTGTTGCAACCATACGGGCAAGAGAGGTCGTAACATCAGGGCGAAGCACCATAATGCGACCTTCGTTATCAAAGAATTTATAAAGCATTTCCTGTTCCATTTTGCTTGACGGCGTATCATATGCATCATAATACTGCATGACAGGAGTTTCAACAACTTGATAGCCATAACTTTCAAACACACCTGCGATGCTGTTTTCGATGCTTTCTTTCTGTGCACATTGTGTTGGCAGGAGGTCGGTAGTACCTTCCGGAGTATACAATTTCCAGTTCGACATGAGTGACATACCTTTCTGTATATATTTTCAAAAAATTGCATATTAATTCATTTTTTTATCATAGCATAATAGACGCAAGATTTCAACTGGTTATGGCGATTTTTTAGAAAAAA
>JAZSOJ010000101.1:0-23773 GCA_045536855.1 Clostridia bacterium
CAGTTGGTTAGAGTACTTGCTTGACATGCAAGGGGTCGGTGGTTCAAGTCCACTTATCCTCACCATATAAAAAGCGGTGTGCCAAAGGCACACCGCTTTTTATATGTTATTTAATTACTTTTGCACTTTTAATAATAATCGGCTTTTTGGGTATCGCCAGTTCGCCGCTTTCATTTTCTGTACGCTCGACTTTGGTAAATGCTTTTACATGATCCAAGCCGGAAATAACTTTGCCGAATGCGGCATAGTTACCATCCAAAAAGGATTGATCTCCAAAGCAGATAAAGAATTGACAACTGGCGGAATTAAACAAATCGCCACGTGCCATGGAAACAACGCCGTCGGTGTGAGAAAGAGCGTTTGCGTCCCAGTTGTTTGCCTTAAACTCACCGTATATATTAAATCCGGCACCTCCAGTGCCGTTGCCTTCCGGATCGCCTCCCTGTGCCATGAAATTGTCAATGACACGATGGAAGGTCAGCCCGTTATAAAAGCCGGCATTGACAAGAGCAACGAAGTTTGCAACCGTTTGAGGAGCATATTCCGGATACAATTCCATGGTAAAGGTTTTGCCGTTTTGTAATGTAAATAAGACCTTGACGTGTTTGGTCGGAATTTCGTTCTGAGGATATGTTTTTACTTTGATGCCTGCCGCTTTTTCTGCCTCTTGATTCAAGACAAGAGAACGCTCACGGACAAACTGATGGATGCGGTTCACCAGCGCTACGGCTTCTGCACGGGTGCCGCAACCGGCGAGATTTAAGTTGCCGGCGAGGTCGCCACGCATAATATTGTTATATACGCAGTAGGAAACGGCATCCTGCACGGATTGCGGATAGGCAGTCGTCTGATCATCGGCGACCGCAAGAGCAGCGTTCGGGTTATCGGTTAACGCTTCTGTCACAAGGTACATCATAAAAGCCATTTCCCAGCGCTCAATGCGATAGGACGAATTGTCTTTGGTAGAAACGCCCGGGAAGGTTTTGTTATCATCGGAAGCAATCTCTACAATACCCGGAAAAACGACACCGTCTTTGGTTTTGACGCTGTTTTCCTGATCGAAATAGAACATTTCGGAATAGATCGAAAGGATGCTGTAAGGAGCAAACCAGTGGGTGAGATTACCTTGGTTTGCTAATGCTGTGGCTTCGCCCAAAAGTTCGGCACTGGGTTCTAATATAGAGGCAACCAGCATTTTGGCAAACTCTGCACGGGTGACCGTGCTGTTCGGGCGGAAAGAGCCATTACCATCACCGTTTATGATGCCGGCAGCAAAGGCTGAATCTATCTCAGATTCTGCCCAGTGCCCGCGCACATCGGTAAAGGGATGTGCAAAAGCGGTCAGGGCAAAAGAAAGAGACAAAACTACTGTCAGCAGAAGGGAAATTAGTCGTTTCATATCATACCTCCGTTTAACTTCCGTTTGAATTGGAATAATATAATATCATTATATCACGTCCGGCTGAAATTACAATCTTTTTTATCTATTTTGTTAGGGCAAAAGGCACAATTTTGACTTGTTTATAAATAATTTACAAAACAAGGATTCCAATTTAAGCAATCATATGATACAATAAGAAGAAACTGGAAATAAGGCAGGTGAGACACGGTGTTCGGATACATCAGGATTTGCAAGGATGAACTGCGTGTACGGGAATATCATGTCTTTCGTTCTTATTACTGCGGATTATGTAAAACCATTAAGCAAGAGTATGGTTTTGCTTCCCGGATGGGCCTAAGCTATGATGTTACATTTTTAGCGATTCTTTTATCGTCGCTTTGTGAGGACGAGACAAAAGTTTTGCCCCAGCGTTGCATCGTAAGTCCGGTTCAAAAAAAACCGATTGCCCTTGCCAATGCGCCCCTTCGGTATACAGCGGCGGTCAACGTGATTCTGATGGTGGAGAAATTGCGTGACGATTGGCGGGACGAGCGCTCGCTTAAGGCACTTTTTGCCCGGCTGCTTTTGTTTCGTGCAAGGCGCAAGACAAAGAAACAATATCCTGCACTTGTGGATGCAACAGAAGGTTATTTAAGGCAATTATCTCTTTTGGAACAGGCGAAGTCCGACGAACCTGATCGTCTGGCAGATGAATTCGGGAAATTGATGCGGACAGTGTTTGAGATGGCGCCGATGAATGATGAGAAAGAACGCAGAATACTTTCGCACATCGGCTATGGTTTGGGTCGTTTCATTTACCTGATGGACGCATATGAGGATCGGGAGCAGGACAGAAAGAAAGGTTGTTTTAATCCGTTTCTGTTGTCTGAAAACCCGCCGGATGCGCAGGAAGTGCGACAGTCACTGGAGTTTACGCTCAGTGAAGTTTCTAACAGTTATCAACTGCTGAATATCAAACGAAACCGTCCGATTCTGGACAATATCCTTTATTTGGGACTCAGCGAGGGTCTTGCCAGGGTATTTGACGGTGAAAAAAAGGAGAAGAAAGTTCATGAAAGATCCCTATGAGGTTTTAGGCGTTTCCAAAGGCGCCTCGCAAGATGAAATTAAAAGAGCATACCGAAAGCTTGCAAAACAATATCATCCGGATAATTATGCAAACAATCCTTTGGCTGATTTGGCAGAGGAAAAGTTTAAGGAAATTAACGAAGCATACGAAATGTTGACCGGTACAAATGCAGGCGAAGCCTCGCATGGTGGGTCGTCTTCGGGTGCGGGGACGGGGAATTTTATGCAAGTCCGTAATTTGATACAGATGGGCCGTTTAGCAGAAGCGGAAGCACAACTGGATGCGATGAGCAATCGGACGGCAGAGTGGTTTTTCTTAAAGGGCTCTGTCTTTATGAAAAAAGGCTGGCACCAGCAGGGCATGAACTTTATCCGTCAGGCAGTGAATATGGACCCGGCGAATCCGGAGTACCGTGCGACGATGAATAGTTATATGTCGCAAACACAGTATTACCGAAATGTCGGTACGGGTATGGGCAGAGCCCCGGGCGGCATGTCTACCTGCGATTGCTGTCAGAATCTGATTTGTTTGGATTGCTGCTGCGAATGTATGGGCGGCGACCTGATTTCTTGTTGCTGACGGAGGAACTTATATGGCTAAAAAAACGGCGTTTTCCGCCATTATGATGTCGCTGGCTGTGGTGTGCTTGTTTGGCGCATCGATTGCGCCTTCGGCAAAGATTTCGATATTGGCGCTGACTTCTGTATTTGGTGCGGTTTCTGTTGCGGAATATGGGCCGAAATACGGTCTCGTTCATTATATCGGTGTGAGCTTGCTTTCCCTTTTGCTGATTCCGAAAAAGATGCTTGTGATTGTTTATGCGATCTTTTTAGGGTACTATCCGGTGGTAAAAATGTATGTGGAAAAGATGAACAAACGTTGGCTGGAGTGGTTTATTAAATTATTTGTATTTAATGTATTTTTGTTTCTGGCGTTTGTGATTTTTAAGACGTTTTTCCTGCCCACCTTAGAATCTGTGTTGGCAAAAATTGCGGTTTACTATCTGCCGATCGTGGTTTTGTTGCTTGAAGTTGTATTTGTGATTTATGATTATGTCTTAAGTTATATTATTTCGTATTATTATCAGGTGCTTAAGGTAAAAATTCACAGGGGGAGAAGCTAAATGAAACGTTCATTTTTTGTTATGATATCAATGCTTTTGGTGTGCACACTTTGTGTCGCTTGTGCGCCGCAGAACAGTCAGGCGCCGGCACCCTCAAAAGCGCCGGGAAACAGCGAAGAGCAGATGCCGGAGAATCCTTTGTCAGTTCCGACGGCGACGCCGAATCCGAACATTACCAGGCCGGAAGGTCAGGTGATGGGCGGCGAGAATCCGTTTATTGCGGGAAAAATCACTGCGCTGACCGACGATGCCGTTACTATTTTGGCAGAGGGAGTATCTTATGAGCTTCAACTCGGCAAAAAAGGCAAGAGTGACCTCCGTTTTTTCAACAAGGACAAGAACAAGCCGAAGATTATGCTCGGAACGTATATTGTTGCGTACTATCACAATCGTGATGAAGTAAAAACGGTCGAAAGTTTGGAAATATTAGAAGCAAACTAAACACACAAAAGCCACGGTAAAAAATGTTTGCTGTGGCTCTTTTTGTATCGGAAGGAGGCGCAAGCGTGGAACAATCAAGACTGTCTAATGTCCCTATGGAGCCGGGCGTGTATCTGATGAAGGATAAAACCGGAAAAATTATCTATGTCGGAAAAGCCAAGCGATTAAAAAACCGTGTGCGCCAGTATTTTCAGAGTCCGGAGCGCCATACGCCCAAGGTGCGTGCCATGGTGGCAAACATTGTGGATTTTGAATATATCCTGACCGACAGCGAACTTGAGGCTTTGATTTTAGAGTGTAACCTCATTAAAAAGCATAAGCCTTATTACAATATTCTCCTAAAAGATGACAAGAATTATCCCTATATCAAGGTAACGACCAGGGAAGATTTCCCAAAGATTCTGTTTGCGAGAAAAATGGAGCGTGACGGAGCGAAGTACTTCGGGCCTTATACCTCAAGCGCCGCCGTGCGTGAGGCAATTGCTATGGTCAGTAAGCTCTATAAAATTCCAAGCTGTAATATCGTTTTGCCGCGGGATATGGGTAAAAAACGTGCCTGTCTGAATGCTCATATCGGTCAGTGCGTAGCGCCGTGCGAAAGAGCAGTGACAAAGCAGGAATATAAAAAGATGATATCGGATGCCTGCCGATTCTTAAACGGGGAGCACGAGGAACTGATTTCTTCTCTTCGGGAGGATATGTATGCGGCATCCGAGGCAATGGAGTTTGAAAGAGCTGCAATTTTAAGAGATAAACTGGATAGCATCAAACGGCTTGACGAACGGCAGAAAATTATTTCGGAGCGTCAGGCAGACGAGGATGTTTTAGGTTTTTATCGTCAGGAAGATAGGACCTTTGTTGAGGTGTTTTTCATCCGAAGAGGAAGGCTCTTGGGCAGACGCACGGTGATTTTAGACAAAAGCGGAGAAGTGCCGGAATCGGAGCTGGTCTCCGAATTCTTAAAGCAGTTTTATCACGAGGAGGGTGATATTCCCAAACAGATTTATACGCAGTATGACAGCGAAGAACTTCCGCTGATTTCCGAGTGGCTGTCACAGAAAAAGGGTCAGAAGGTAAAGGTCATCTGTCCCAAGCGGGGGGATAAAAAGCAGATTGTGGAAATGGCATATAAAAATGCCAGACAAGCGGCGGTGGACTATCTCCTAAAACGCTCTGCCGACAAAAAAAGCATCAGCAAAACGATCTTAAAACTAAAAGAAGAGCTGCTTTTGCCTGCACCTCCGTATCGGATTGAATCGTATGATATTTCAAACACAAGCGGGGCAGAAAATGTCGGTTCTATGGTTGTCTTCGTAGACGGTCAGCCGGCAAAACGCCACTACCGTCGGTTTAAGATTGAAACCGTAGAGGGAAGCGATGATTATAAAAGTATGGCAGAAATGATTTACCGCCGGATGAAGCACGCACGGGAAGAGGAACTTAAGATAGAACAAGGCGAGCTTGAAAGGGAGGATGCGAAATTCCTGCCACGTCCCGATTGTATCTTTTTAGATGGCGGCAAGGGACATCTTTCCGTCATCGGTGAGCTTTTAGAGCTTTTGGATGAGGAAGTGCCGCTTTTTGGTATGGTGAAAGACGACAAGCATCGTACCCGTGCGCTGATGGACAAAGACGGAAAGGAAATTGAATTTGCCAAAAGCTCAGCGGTATTTATGCTGATTACGAGGATTCAGGATGAGGTGCATCGCTTTGCGATTGAGTACCATAAAAAGCTGCGCAGTAAAACCATGACCGGCTCAAATCTCGAGGCAATCCCCGGCATCGGTCCTGCGACACGAAAAAAACTGATGAAGTCGATGAAAACGATGACAGCAATTAAAAATGCCACCGAAGAAGAACTGGTCAAACAAGGCGGCATTACAATGCGTCAGGCGAAGAGTGTTTTCCTCTTTTTTCATGAAAATGCTTGAAAAATTAAGCGAAATATAGTATAATTATATGGATTAAGCAGGTGGAGAATTTCGCTTGGGTCGAGGGAAAGAAGGGTGAGATATGCGTATCGTAGTTGACGCTTACGGCGGCGACCACGCACCGACCGAAGTTGTGCGCGGTGCTTTGATGGCAGTTCGTGAGCTTGAGAATGTAGAACTGATTTTTACAGGAAAAGAAGAGGAGCTTTTGGAGCTCTTAAAAGCGGAAACCTATCCGGAGGAGAGGGTGTCCATCCGCAATGCGACCGAGGTTATTACAAATGATGACTCCCCGGTGCAGGCGACCCGTACCAAAAAGGATTCGTCTTTGATGGTTGCTCTTTCCATTCTGAAGGACAAAGGGGCGGATGCGATGGTTTCTGCCGGAAATACCGGCGCATATTTTGCGGGTGCCTTTCGTGTACTGGGAAGAATCAAGGGCGTCAAGCGTCCTGCACTTGCAACCTTTATCCCGACGCTCGTCGGAGGCAGCATCCTTTTGGACGTCGGTGCAAATACCGACTGTAAGCCCGAACATTTACTGCAATTTGCGGAAATGGGCGCAGTTTACGCAGAGGAAGTCTTAAAGATCAAGAATCCACGTGTGGGCATCGTGAATATCGGTGCGGAGGAAGCCAAAGGCGACGAGCTTTCTAAAACAGCGCATCAGCTCTTAAAGACAAGCAAGGTAAACTTTGTCGGAAACATTGAGGCACGGCAAGTTCCCGCAGGCGATGCGGACGTTATCGTTTGCGACGGCTTTGTCGGAAATGTCATTATCAAGCTGATGGAGGGCATGGCCTCATCGATGTTTGGCATGATTAAAAAAGTATTCATGAAAAATATTTTAACCAAGCTTTGTGCTGCGGTTTTAAAGCCCGGTCTTGGCGAGGTGAAAAAGAAAGCGGATTATTCGGAGTATGGCGGCGCGCCGATTTTGGGTATTGATGCGGCAGTCATCAAGGCACACGGAAGCTCAAAGGCAAAGGCGTTTTACAATGCGGTCAAAAGTGCGGCAAACTTCGCAGAATCCGGAGCAATGGAAAGACTCAGACAGCACTTTCATCAAGAGGAGGAAGCGAATGAATGCTAAAGTAGCAGGCGTAGGAATGTACCTGCCCCAAAAGGTGCTTACCAATTTTGATTTGGAGAAAATGGTAGACACTTCGGATGAATGGATTACGAAGCGAACGGGCATCAAAGAGCGACATATTGCGCGGGATGATGAGTTCGCATCAGATATGGCGGTCATTGCCGCAAAAGAAGCGATCGAGGATGCAGGACTAAAAGCAGAGGACATTGACCTCATTTTGGTTTCTTCTGTCAGTTCGGAAATGATTGCACCGACAATTGCCTGCTTGGTGCAGAAACAAATCGGTGCGACCAAGGCTGCGGCAATCGACATGAACAGTGCGTGTACGGGCTTTGTGTCGGCAATGATTATTGCACAACAATTTGTAAAATCAGGTACATATCAAAATATTTTGGTCATCGGTACGGATACGATGACGAAATATACAGATTGGGAAGACAGGGCATCCTGCGTGCTGTTTGGTGACGGTGCAGGTGCGGCTGTAGTAACACCCTGTGCAGATGATGATGGAATTTTAGCCTTCGACATGGGCGCTGATGGAACAAAAAGCGATGTGCTTTCCATCCCGCACCTGAAGTTCTCAGAAGAAGATTTGGCACGCCGAGGCGGCGTAGCAAAGCGCACTTTCTGGATGGACGGCAGTGAGGTCTTTAAGTTTGCAGTCCGTGTGATGTGTGAGGCAATGAATTGTGCACTGGAAAAAGCAGGGATGACGGTGGACGATTTGGATTTGGTTGTGCCGCATCAGGCAAATATCCGTATTGTAGACGGTGCGGTCAAACGTTTGGGTATCGACCCGGAGAAAGTGTTTGTGAACATTCAAAAGACCGGTAATATGTCAAGCGCCTGCGTTCCGCTTGCACTTTGCGAAGCAATCCGTGAGGGGAAAGCGAAAAAAGGCGATACCATTGGTTTGGTTGGCTTCGGCGGCGGACTCACTTGGGCATCGCTCATTATGAAAATATAAGATTTTGACAGAAATGAGGCAGCGTATGGGAAAAACAGCTTTTTTGTTCTCCGGTCAGGGAGCACAGACCGTCGGCATGGGAAAAGAACTGGCGGAAAACTATCCGGTTGCGGATGAGATTTTTGATGTTGCAAGCGAAAGTCTGGGACTTGATATGAAACAAATGGTTTGGGAAAGTGATGAGGAAACCTTAAAAATCACGGAAAACACCCAGCCGGCAATTGTGACAATGAGTATTGCCGCACTTCGTGTGTTAGAAGAGGAAAAAATCCGTGCCGATGTGGTTGCGGGCTTGAGTTTAGGAGAATATTCTGCGCACGTCGCTTCTGGTTCGCTTGCGTTTTCCGATGCAGTTCGCCTGGTCAGAAAACGGGGCAAATATATGCAGGAGGAAGTTCCGGTGGGCAAGGGCGCAATGGCGGCTATTATTGGAATGGACGATGCGGCGGTGGTTGCTGTTTGTGAAAAGGCACAAAGCGCCGGTGTCGTATCTCCGGCAAATTTCAACTGCCCCGGACAGATTACGGTTGCCGGTGAAATAGCGGCAGTCGAGGCGGCTTGTGAAATCGCAAAGGAAATGGGCGCAAAGCGGGCAATGCTTCTTCCGGTCAGTGCACCGTTTCATTGTAGTATGCTTGTTGGCGCCGGCGAAAAGTTGGAAAAGGAAATGGAAAACGTCACGTTTTCCGATATGAGGATTCCGCTCATTACCAATGTAACGGCAGACTATGTGGGAGGTAAGGAAGATATCAAGCCTCTTTTGGTGCGTCAGGTATCATCCTCGGTGCTTTGGGAAAAAAGCATTCGTCGGATGCTTGCTGACGGAGTGGATACTTTTGTTGAGGTAGGACCGGGCAAGGCACTTTCTGGCTTTATGAGAAAAATTGATAAAGAAGCGACCGTATATAATGTTGAAGACATGAAGTCCTTAGAAGCAGTTCTTGCGGCGCTGAAATAGGAGGAATGGTATGAGCTTACAGCTTGATTTGACGGGAAAAACGGCGCTTGTTACAGGCGCAGGACGTGGTATTGGACGGGAAATTGCCAAAAAACTGTCTGAGATGGGCGCAAATGTTGTCATTAACGATATTGCAGCTTCGACCGATGCCGACCTTACGGCGGAGGAAATCAATGCACAAGGCGGGAATGCGATTTGCTTAAAAGGCGATGTCCGCAATTCCGAAGAAATTGAAAAAATAATTGAAAATACTATTGACAAATTCGGTAGAATTGATATATTAGTAAATAATGCAGGTATCACAAAAGACGGCTTGATGATGCGGATGTCAGAAGAGGATTGGGATGCGGTTTTAGATATTAATTTAAAGGGTGCATTTTTAATGACTAAGGCAGTCAGTCGACCGATGATGAAACAAAGGAGCGGAACAATTATCAATGTTGCTTCGATTGTCGGTGTCATGGGAAATCCCGGTCAGGCGAACTATGTAGCTTCGAAAGCGGGTCTCATCGGTCTTACTAAAACGACAGCGAAAGAGCTTTCCTCCCGTGGAATTACCTGTAATGCGGTTGCTCCCGGCTTTATTCAGTCGGCGATGACGGATAAACTTTCCGATGCGGTGAAAGAGGAGTACTTTAAGGCGATTCCGCTCGGTCGTTTCGGAGAAACAGCAGATGTCGCCAATGTAATTGCATTTTTGGCGAGTGATTTAGCGAAATACGTTACCGGCCAGGTGATACATATTGACGGCGGTTTGGTAATGTAATATATATCATATAATGGAGGTGAAAAGGATGGAGTTTGAAAAGGTAAAAGCAATTGTTGTTGAGCAGTTGGGCGTTGATGAAAGTGCAGTTACACCGGAAGCATCTTTTTTGGATGACCTCGGTGCCGATTCTTTGGATATCGTTGAACTGATCATGGCTTTAGAAGAGGAATTCGATATGGAAATTCCGGATGGTGAAGCTGAAAACATCAAGGTTGTATCGGATGTAGTTGACTATATCAAAGCAAATGCATAATGGTGCTAATTAGGATACATCAAAAAAAGTCCCGTGATTTATGCGGGACTTTTTTGAAAATTGAAGAGTTCATCATAAAGTGATTTTTTGATAGAAAAACGGAGGGAATACATGCGCAGAGTAGTAATTACCGGTATGGGAGCGGTTACGCCGATAGGCAATGATAAAGAAACATTTTGGAACAACATCAAAAACGGTGTTTGCGGGGTAGATTTAGTAACACGTTTTGATGCAAGTGAATACGCTTGCCGGATTGGTGCAGAGGTCAAAAATTTTGATCCGGAGCAGTACTTAGACAAAAAAGAAGCAAAACGAATGGACCGCTACACGCAGTTTGCAATGGCGTCAGCAAAAATGGCGATGCAAGAAGCTAACCTGGACATGGAAAAGGAAGACGCTGATCGTGTTGGCGTTATTATCGGTTCCGGTGTCGGCGGTTTCGAAACATTAGAGAATCAAGCAAGGACATTAGCGGAAAAAGGTCCGGGCAGAGTGAGTCCTTTCTTTATCCCGATGATGATTTCCAATATGGCGGCAGGTCAGGTGGCAATTATGGCGGGAGCAAAAGGCGCTAACTTCTGTACGGTTTCTGCCTGTGCGTCCGGCACACATGCCATTGGCGAGGCGTTTCGTGCGATTCGCTCAGGCGATGCGGATGTGATGTTTACCGGCGGTGCAGAAGCGGCAATTACACCGCTTTCCTATGCAGGCTTTTGTTCAATGAAAGCACTTTCGACGAACAATGACGATCCGAAGTCGGCATCTTGCCCGTTCGACAAAAACCGGGATGGTTTTGTCATGGGTGAGGGTGCAGGCATTTTGATTTTAGAAGAACTGGATCACGCCAAAGCACGTGGAGCGCATATCATCGCTGAGATTGTTGGCTATGGTGCAACTGACGATGCGCATCATATTACTGCCCCGGCACCGGATGGCGAGGGTGGAGCAAGAGCGATGAAGAAAGCGCTTGATGATGCGGGGATTTCGCCGGAAGAGGTTGATTATATCAACGCACACGGTACTTCTACGCCATATAATGATAAGTTTGAAACAGCAGCCATCAAGGCAGTGTTTGGCGAGTATGCGTACAAGCTTGCGGTCAGCTCAACGAAGTCCATGACAGGACACCTTTTAGGTGCCGCAGGAGCTGTAGAGGCAATTGTTTGCGCACAGTCGCTTTCTGAAGGATTCCTTCCGCCGACTATCAATCATACCGAGGACGATCCGGAGTGTGACCTTGATTATGTATTTGGCGAAGGAAGAAAGAAAGATCTTCGTTATGCATTGTCAAACTCTTTGGGATTTGGCGGTCACAACGCAACGTTATTACTTAAAAAATACGAAGCTTAAACAGCTGTACCGGCGGCAATTCTTTGCCGCCGGTACAGAATCAATGGCAGTTATTGACGAGAGTGTTGCTCCGGCAGCGTTTGGTCAATGCCTGTCTGCTGAATTGGCAGAAGGAGAACAGGATGAAAGATTTAAGAGAATTGGAAGAGATTATAGGCTATCGGTTTACGGATCGGGAATTGTTGCTTTGTGCGATTACGCACAGTTCTTTTTCGCATGAAAACAGACACAAACCCATCGGATACAACGAACGTCTGGAATTTTTAGGTGATTCCGTGCTCAGCCTGGTGGTCAGCAGATATTTATATGAAAACTACCCTAAGCTGCCTGAAGGCGACCTTTCAAAGGTGCGTGCCGCAGTTGTTTGCGAGCATTCCTTGTGGCAATGTGCGCAAAACATAGAGCTGGGGTCTTTTTTGCGTCTGGGACATGGAGAAGAAATGACCGGCGGAAGAACACGGACCTCTATTTTGGCGGATGCCTTTGAGGCACTGATTGCGGCGATTTATTTAGATTCCGGACTTGAGCAGGTTAGAGAATGGGTGCTTGGTCAGCTTTGTGATACGATTGTTGCTGCGGTCGGGGGGAAACGCTTTAAGGACTTTAAGACAACCTTGCAGGAGATGATTCAGGCAAGTACCGGAGAAAGTATTTCCTATCAGGTCATCAGCGAGTCCGGTCCCGATCATCAAAAGAGTTTCTTCGTTCAGGTGCGTTTAGGCGACTGTGTTGCCGGTGAGGGCGAAGGGAACAGTAAAAAGCGTGCGGAGCAGGCGGCGGCGCAGGATGCTCTGATGCGTCTGGGGCAGGAAAGAAAATGAAAACAAGAACCATCCCTATTTTTGTGCCACACTTCGGGTGCCCGAATGATTGCTCTTTCTGTAATCAGAAAAAGATCACGGGTACAGAGAGAAAGTCTGTTTCGGCGAGCGATGTGCACCGGATTGTCGGGCAACATCTTACCACCATTGGCAGAGAAAATACCCATATTGAAATTGGGTTTTTCGGAGGTAGTTTTACAGGTATTGACAAAGAGCTTCAGGAGGAACTTTTGGCGGCGGCGCAAAGCTATGTGAAAGAGAAAACTGTTGACGGAATCAGGCTTTCTACACGCCCTGACTATATCAATGAAGAAGTCGTTGAACGCTTGCGTAACTTTGGGGTAACAACGATAGAGCTGGGCGTTCAGTCCATGGATGACGAGGTCCTTAGGAAGAATTTGCGTGGACATACTGCTGAGGATACCGTGCGTGCCTCCCGGCTGATTAAGCATAGCGGAATCTCATTAGGACATCAGGTAATGCCCGGACTTTTTGGGGATGATATGGAAACTTTTCGGGATACCATCAGAAAAAGCGTTGCTCTTTTGCCTGATTGCGTACGCATTTATCCGACGTTGGTGCTTCGGGACACAAAACTATATGAATGGTATTGTGAAGGGACATATACACCGCTTTCGCTTGCAGAGGCTGTCGATATCTGCAAAGAGGCGGTGACAGAATACCGAAAACATGGGATATCGGTCATTCGTATCGGACTTTTAACAAGTGACGTCATGAAAATAGACGGAGCTTTCGTGGGCGGTCCGTACCATCCGGCATTTGGGGAGCTGGTAGAAAGTGCGATTGTCTATGACAGATTGAAAGAAGAACTTTCGGGCAGAAAAGCGAGGCGAATTCAGATTGCGGTTCATCCGCATTTTGTATCCACGCTTTTAGGGAACAAAAAAGATAATATTCGGAGATTAAAAGAAACATTTCCTTTGCAACAGATTGAAGTGGTGCAAAACGATGAGATAAAATTTGGTGAGTGGAGGATATTATGTATTTAAAAGGTCTGGAAATGCAGGGCTTTAAATCCTTTGCAGATAAGATTACACTTGATTTTTCGAGCGGCGTAACGGCGATTGTAGGCCCGAACGGTAGCGGAAAAAGTAATATTTCCGATGCGGTGCGCTGGGTTTTGGGTGAGCAGAGTGCAAAAACACTTCGTGGCTCAAAAATGGAGGATGTCATCTTCAACGGAACACAGAAAAGAAATCCTTTGGGTTTTGCTGAAGTTACATTGTTGCTTGAAAATAAGGACAAGACGCTTGCGATTGACTATGATGAGGTGGCGGTTACCCGTAAGGTGTTTGCTTCGGGCGAAAGTCAGTACATGATCAATAAAACGCCTTGCCGCCTGCGTGATATCCATGAACTTTTTATGGATACGGGCCTTGGCCGTGACGGATATTCGATGGTCGGTCAGGGAAAGATAGAAGAAATTCTTTTCACCAAATCGGAAGACCGACGAGAAATTTTTGAAGAGGCGGCAGGTATTTCAAAATATCGCTACCGCAAGGAAGAGGCAGAGCGCAAGCTTTCCCGTACAGAGGAAAATATTTCCCGTGTGGCGGATATTATTTTAGAACTTGAAAACCAGTTGGAACCTTTAGAAAGACAGTCGGAAAAAGCAAAAAAATATTTGGTGTTCAAAGAGGACTTGAAAGTTTATGAGGTCAATGCGGCTCTTGCAGTGATTGGGGAAAACAAGGGTCAGGCAGAAGAACTTGAGTCGAAATATAATGCTGTGTCTGCTCATCTTGAATCAGCAAAACGGGAAATGGAAAAGGCGGAAGCTGAGCAGGAGGAATTTTATCAAACGGCTCGTGAAAAGGAAGAAACCGTGCGTGCACGTGAGCTCGAGATGCACGACACCGAAGCGCAAATCAGCATGGAAAAAAGTGATATTGAGGTACTTGCCAATACCATTTCAGGAAACGGTCAGCTTGCGGAGCGTATAGAAAATGAAATTCGTGAGCTCGAAGCCCGTATTTTAGAGGTTCAGACGGACATCCTAAAGGCAGAAGAGGAAAAGAAAGGGTTTCTTTTGCAGAAAGAGGAAAAGGAAGCTGAAATTAAAGAACTCACCGCTAAGGGTGATGAGCTTTTGTCCGGCCAGGAAAAGCAAAATGATGAGATTGAAGGATTAAAGGATGCGGTTGTGGCATCACTCAATTTGGTCAGCGAACTGAAAATTAAGCTGTCCAACCACGGAATCATCCGCCAGAACTTAAAAAGCAGAAAACAGGAAGTGGAGGCGGAACTCCAAAAGCGGACCGCCAGCCATGAAGAGCTTTTGAAAAAAGCAGAAGAACTGCGAAAAGAGTGCGAGCGTAAGCTGGCGCTGATTTCTGATGTCGAAAACAGAAAACAGAAAGAGGAACAGGAAAAAGACGAGATGCTTCGCACTGTTTCGGAGCTCAAATCCCGCCTGACCCAGTTGTCTATCGAGTTGGGAAATAAAAACTCCCGACTTTCGATGCTTGCTGCCATGGAACAGAACTTTGAGGGCTATCACCGCAGCGTTAAAGAGGTGATGCAGGCGCACAAAGAGGGGGAACTGAAAAAAGCGACGGTTTACGGACCGGTTTCCAAACTGATTAGCTCGGATGCAAAATATACGCTTGCCGTAGAGGCGGCGCTCGGCGGCAATATGCAAAATATTGTGGTGGAGACGGAAGAGGATGCAAAGCTTGCGATTGAGTTCTTAAAGAAGGTCAAGGGCGGTCGTGCAACCTTTATGCCTGTATCAGCGGTCAAAGCAAGTGAAATCGATGTTTCCAAAATCAGCCGTGAGGACGGATATTTGGGAGTTTGTGATGAACTTGTCAGCTATGATGCACGTTTTTCGGGCATTATTTCTCACCTGATAGGCCGCACGGTTGTGTTTGAGACCATGGAGGATGCCATTCGTGTATCCAGAAAATATAAGCAGGACTATCGGATTGTAACCTTGGGCGGCGAGTTGTTTAATGTCGGCGGAAGTATTTCCGGCGGAAGTGCCAACCGTCAGGCGAGCCTCTTAGGTAGAGAAAAAGAAATGAAACAGCTAAAGGCAGATTGTGCGAATCTCGATAAAGAGTGCGAGCAGACGGAAAAAACCATAGCGGATAGGGAAAAGAAAGCAGAAGAACTTGAGCTTCAAGTCCTAAAGAGCGAAGATATGCTGCGTGAAAACAAGGAAGTTTTGATTGTGATCCGTCAGGAGATTGCGCATAACGAAGAGCTCGCAGCTGACCTCGATGAAATGCGCAAGCGTTTGGTGGCAGAAACAGCGGAGATTGACCGACAGATTGCCGATTCGGAAAAAGAATCACAAGAGGTGGCGGAACAAATTCAGGCAGAAGAAGCCGTTGTTTTGGAAAAGCGTAATGAGGTGAACCGTTTAGAGCAGGAATTTGAAGCCGTGATGAATAAAAAGCAAAAGATTGCTGACCAAATCGTGGAAATTACAGTGGAAAAATCTGCGATCGAAAAAGACATAGAGGTATTAGATAACCGAATCTCAGACTTAGGCAGAGATGTGACAGCGCACAGAAACAATGCCGATTTGCGCCTTTCGGAGAAAAAAGATATTACGGAAAAGAACGAACGCTTTGCTAAGGAAATAGAGGACAAGAAGCAAGCGATGGAAAACCTTTCGCAAAAGGTCGAGGAGTTTAGAAAATCCATCGGCACACTTTTAGGCGAAAAATCCGACTTTGAGGAAAAATCCCGTGCGATGCAGACACGCTCCAAAGAATGGCGTGAAAGTGTGTATCAGCTGACCAATGACTTTAACCGCATTGAAACCAAAAAGGTCAAACTTGAGGTAGAACTTGAAAATACGGTGAATCGCCTGTGGGATGAGTATGAGCTCACTCACTCGGAGGCACTTGCCTACAAGAAGGATGACCTTGGCACGCAGGTGCAGGTGAATAGAAAAATTGCAGAGTTAAAGGGTAAAATCCGTGAGCTTGGAAATGTCAATGTGGATGCGATTGAAGAGTATAAATCCGTGCGGGAACGCTATGAATTTTTATCCGGTCAGCGCTCGGATTTAGAAACCGCAAAACTGGATTTATTGAAAATTATCGAGGAAATGACACGTGTGATGAAGTCGCAGTTTGAAGAAAAGTTCCATCAAATCAATAAATTCTTCAAAAAGACTTTTGTGGAGTTGTTCGGTGGTGGCACGGCAGAGCTGACGCTTTCTGACCCGCAGAATATTTTAGAGTGCGGTATTAACATTGATGTTCAGCCGCCGGGCAAAAAACTGCAGAGTCTGCTCTTGCTTTCGGGTGGCGAGCGTGCACTTTCGGCGATTGCACTTTTGTTTGCTATCTTAAAAACGAGACCGACACCGTTCTGCTTTTTGGATGAAATTGAGGCGGCTCTCGACGATGTTAATGTTTATCGTTTTGCTGATTATGTTAAGAATTACAGCAAGGACACCCAGTTCATTATCGTAACGCACCGTCGTGGAACCATGGAGAGTGCGGATGTGATTTATGGTGTTACGATGCAGGAAAAGGGTGTATCAAAACTTTTGGAACTCAATCTCAACGAAATTACAGGATAGGAATTGCAATTTGTAAATCTGTATGATATAATTAAACAGATATGGACAGTTAATTTGAGCGAAGGAGGTTGGTAATATGCAGGTGAAAGCACCCAGAGGAACACATGATGTATTACCTTCTGATGTTTATAAGTGGCACAGGGTGGAAGAAGAAATGCGCCGTCTGTGCGCAGAATACGGGTATAGCGAGATCCGCACACCGATGTTCGAGCATACCGAGCTCTTTGAGCGTGGCGTGGGCGAAACGACGGATGTGGTACAGAAAGAAATGTACACCTTTTTGGATAAAGGAGACCGCAGTATTACCCTAAAAGCTGAGGGAACGGCACCGGTGGTACGAAGCTATGTGGAGCATTCTTTGTATGCGAATCCCCAGCCGTCGAAGCTTTATTACATTTCCCCTTGTTTTCGTTATGAAAAGCCGCAGGCAGGACGCTTGCGTGCCTTTCATCAGTTTGGCGTAGAGGCGTTCGGCGCCAATGGTCCTGCCATTGATGCAGAGGTTATCTCTCTTGCAATGGAGCTGTTTCGTCGGATGGGCGCAACGGGAATTGAGCTGAATATCAACAGTATCGGTTGCCCAACTTGCCGAAAGGTGTATAACGAAAAACTGCGTGAGTTTTTCCGCCCGCATCTTTCCGAATTGTGCGAGACTTGCCGTCAGCGGTATGAAAAGAACCCCTTGCGCATTTTAGACTGTAAGTCCAAAGAATGCAAGGAAATTTATATGAGTGCCCCCATCCTTTTAGATAATATCTGTGATGAATGCCATGAGCATTTTGAAACGCTCAAAGCCTACCTTGACGGGATGGGCATTCCCTACCGTGTGGATGGAACGATTGTGCGTGGTCTTGACTATTACACCAAGACGGTATTTGAGATTGTATCGAAAAACATCGGCTCACAAGGAACGGTGTGCGGTGGTGGACGCTACAATGGCTTAGTGGAGGAACTGGACGGACCGGATACGCCGGCAGTCGGCTTCGGTCTTGGTATTGAGCGATTGATGCTTTTGCTTGAAAGCCTTGAGATTTCTCTTGAGAATAATGAATTGGCGGAAATCTTTGTTGCCAATATTGGCGAAAATGCAGACCGCTTTGTACAGAAACTGATTTATGACCTCCGAAAAGAGGGAGTAAGAGCAGAACGTGATTATTTGGAGCGTAGTGTCAAAGCGCAAATGAAGTTCGCCAATAAAATCGGGGCAAAATATTCGATGGTCTTAGGCGATGATGAGATTGCCCGGGGGAAAGCGACGATAAAGGATATGGAAACAGGCGAGCAAAGTGAGGTTTCGCTCTGCGAAGTAGCAAAGTTTATTAAAGATAACAGATAAATTGGAGGAAGAGTGAGATGGAGACAATAAAAGGATTAAAAAGAACACGTCGCTGTGGCGAGTTTACGCTTGCAGATGTGGGCAAGACCGTAACGGTTATGGGCTGGACGCAGGTGTACCGCAATTTGGGTGGCGTTATCTTTGTTGATCTGCGTGACAGAAGTGGCATCCTGCAGGTTGTATTCAATGTGGAAAATGACAAGGAAATGTTCGAAAAGGCGGATACCGTTCGCAGTGAGTATGTGCTTGCGGTTACCGGTGAGATTGTAAAGCGTGCCGCTGAAACAGTCAACGATAAAATTGCGACCGGTGAAATCGAATTGAAAGCAACCGAGCTTCGCATATTGTCGAAGTCGGAAACCCCGCCGATTTATATTGAAGAAAACAGTAATGTACGTGAGGAAGTACGCCTCAAGTATCGTTATTTGGACCTTCGTCGTCCGGATATGCTCCGTCTGATGGAACTGCGTCACCGTGTGACCAAGCTTGCACGTGACTATTATGACGAAAACGGATTTTTGGAAATCGAAACTCCGGTTTTGGTCAAATCCACGCCGGAGGGCGCACGTGACTATCTCGTGCCCAGCCGTGTGCATCCGGGTTCGTTCTATGCGCTTCCGCAGTCTCCGCAGCTTTATAAGCAGCTCTTAATGGTTTCCGGTATGGACCGTTATTTCCAGATTGCAAAATGTTTTCGTGATGAAGATTTGCGTGCAGATCGTCAGCCGGAATTTACACAGATTGACCTTGAAATGTCCTTTGTGGAAGAAGAAGATGTTATGACGATGAACGAGGGCTTTATGAAGAAAATCTTCAAAGAAGTTCTCGGGATCGACCTTGCCACCCCGTTCCGCCGCATCCCGTATCAGGAAGCAATGGACCGCTTCGGATCGGACAAGCCGGACACCCGTTTTGGCTTAGAACTGGTAAACCTTTCCGACATCGTAAAAGATTGCGAGTTTAAGGTATTTGCCGATGTTATCAAAAAGGGCGGAAGTGTACGAGCAATCAACTTTAAAGGTGGAGACGAGAAACTTTCCCGCCGTGATTTAGACGGTTTGGTTGATTTCGTTAAGATTTACAAGGCAAAGGGCCTTGCGTGGATTACCGTTTGCGAGAACGAATTAAAATCCCCGATTACCAAGTTCTTTAAGGAAGAAGAAATTAGTAGCGTGCTCAGTGCAATGAATGCAGAAGTCGGCGACGTTATTATGATTGTGGCAGACAAAGACCAGGTTGTTTATGACGCACTCGGTGCACTGCGTTTAGAACTTGCAAAACGCTTTGATATGATTCCGGAAGGCAGTCATGACCTTCTGTGGGTTACGGAGTTCCCGCTCTTTGAGTACAGCGAGGAAGAAGACCGTTATGTCGCAAAACACCATCCGTTCACAATGCCGATGGAAGAGGATATCCCGCTGCTTGCGACCGAGCCGCATAAGGTTCGCTCGAAGGCATATGATATGGTGTTTAACGGAAACGAAGTCGGTGGCGGAAGTATCCGTATCAATAACACCGAGCTTCAGGCAAAAATGTTCGGCGCACTTGGCTTTACCGAAGAAAGTGCAAAAGAGCGTTTCGGTTTCCTCTTGGAAGCATTTAAGTACGGCACACCTCCGCATGGCGGTATGGCATATGGTCTTGATCGTCTGGTGATGCTCCTTGCAGGCCGTGACAGTATCCGTGATGTTATTGCATTCCCGAAAGTAAAGGACGCATCGGAAGTGATGAGTGCTGCTCCGGGTGCGGTTGATGCAAAACAGCTAAAAGAACTTTCCATCAAACTGGAACTTCCGGAAGATGAAAAATAAAAACACGCCCGTCTTTCTATGAAAAGGCGGGCGTTTTTTTGCTTTCTGCCGGATTTCAGAACTTTTTTCTGCGTTTTTTCGGTTTATTGCTTTGTTTTATGCTAAAAAATGGAAGAATAACCAATTACGATAAAGAAATAAAAAGAAGAAAGACGGATAAAACGACAAGGAAAAAGATGGAATTGTTGGTTTCTTTTTTGTTTTTTTTTGAAATTTTTTATAAACACGCCCTCAAAAAAACGCTTTGAACCGCACGGTTAAGCGAAAAACAAGAATTTTTATGTTTTTCTTTGTTTTAATAAAGAATGCTTGACATTTCTTCATAAAAGCGTTACAATAAGAATATGATAGAATGCGATAAAAAAGGAAGGGTATCTCTATGGTAAAGCTTGTGGTTTGTGATTTGGATGGTACCCTTTTGCCGAGAGGCGAAAAAGAGATTGATGCGAAACTGTTTCATATGATTGAAATGTTGAGCGCACGGGGGGTTGCTTTTGCTGTGGCGAGCGGCAGAAGTTACCATGAATTGAAACGCTTGTTTCAGCCTGTGGAGGATCAAATTTATTTTATCGCATCGGATGGCGCACTGACGGTATACAGGGAACAAACCCTTTTCGAGGTGCCGATTGCGAGCCGTTTATTATCCTTGGCGACGACCTTGGCAAGAAAGAAAGGGTTGCCTGGAATCTTGTTTAGCGGAAAGTACCTTTCTTATTACAGCAATACCTGTCCAAATTTTGCGGCTTATGTAGAAAAAAATCTGCATCGCCACGTCAAACGGGCGGGAAGCGTAAATGAGGTTGATGGTTCGGTGTATAAAATTTCCTTTTATAAAAAGGAAGCGATTGCGTCGAAAGAGCTTTCCGGTCTTAGCGAGATTTATGACGGAAGCATTTGGCAGGATTTTATTGCCAAAGGTGTCGGCAAAGAAAAGGCGGTTGCCGAGCTGATGAAGCGGCTTTTGTGTGTGTCAGAGGACGTTGTTGTCTTTGGCGACAATGATAACGATGCCCCGATGCTTTCGCTTGTGCCGAATTCCTACGCTGTTGGCGAGGCGTCAGAAGCTGCCCGAAAGGCAAGCGCCTGCCACACAAATGATGTTTTGAAAACAATAAACGAACTGATATTGAATTAACATGGAAAGGTGTGATACTATGGCTCATTCTGATGAATTTCGCATTCAGAAAAGAGAGCGTATTACGAAATTGGTGGAGAATCTGTTTTTAGCAGAGCCGCGGATTGAGGCAGACCGTGCGGTGCTTTTGACGGAATCTTATCGCCAAACGGAAGGACAGCCGATGATCAAACGTCGTGCAGAGGCGTTTCGACATATCCTTGAAAATATTCCGATTACCATCCGTCCGGAGGAACTGATTGTCGGAAGCACGACTGTCCGTTCCCGCAGTTGTCAGGTATTCCCGGAATATTCGTTTGAATGGCTGGAGGCGGAGTTTGATACGATTGCAACACGTTCTGCTGACCCGTTCCAGATTTCCGAGGAAACCAAGGCGACCCTTCGTGAGGTTTATAAATACTGGAAGGATAAAACCTCCAGTGACCTTGCAACTTCGTATATGGTACCGGAAGCATTGCTTGCGATTGAACACAATATCTTTACGCCGGGCAACTACTTCTATAACGGTGTCGGCCATGTAACAGTTGATTATGCTAAAATTCTTCGTGCCGGCTTTAACGGCGTCATCCGTGAAGCAGAGGCAGAGCTTGCAAAATGCAAGATTTCCGATGCCAACTATGCAAGTAAGCACGAATTCTTAGAATCGGTTATTATCACTTCAAAAGCAGCGATTACATATGCAGCACGTTATGCTGAGCAAGCGCTCAAAGAAGCAGAGGCTTGCACGGACCCGACAAGAAAGCAAGAGCTTTTGATGATTGCGCAAAACTGCGTGAATGTTCCGGCAGAGGGTGCAAAATCGTTCTATGAGGCTTGTCAGTCTTTCTGGTTTGTTCAGATGCTGATTCAGACGGAGTCCAGCGGACACTCGATTTCCCCGGGCCGTTTTGACCAGTATATGTATCCGTATTATAAGGCTGATTTGGACAACGGAAAAATCACCCGTGAGGATGCACAGGAACTGATTGATTGTGTATGGGTAAAGCTCAATGATATGAGCAAAGCTCGTGACGAGGCATCGGCTAAAGGCTTTGCCGGATACAGTATGTTCCAGAACTTGATTGCCGGCGGACAGACGAGTGAGGGTGTGGATGCGACAAACGACTTGTCTTACATGACGATTGAGGCAAGTATGCACGTAATGCTCCCGCAGCCGTCCTTATCCGTTCGTATTTGGAACGGTACGCCGCACGACTTTATGATTAAAGCGGCAGAACTTACAGCAACCGGAATTGGTCTTCCGGCGTACTATAATGACGAGGTCATCATTCCGGCGCTCGTTAGTCGTGGACTTACGCTTGCAGACGCTCGTGATTATAACATCATCGGTTGTGTTGAACCGCAGAAATCAGGTAAAACTGACGGTTGGCACGATGCGGCATTCTTTAATATGTGCCGTCCTTTGGAATTGGTATTCTCCAATGGTGTAGATAAGGGCGTACAGGTTGGACCGCAGACTGGCGATGTTGCGCAGATGAAGACTTTTGACGAATTCTACGATGCTTATAAAAAGCAGATGGAATACTTTATCGCATTGATGGTTAATGCCGATAACGCAATTGATATGGCACATGCAGAGCGTTGCCCGCTTCCGTTTGAGTCCTCGATGATTGAGGATTGTATCGGTCGTGGTAAATCGGCACAGGAGGGCGGCGCAATTTATAACTTTACCGGTCCGCAGGGCTTTGGTATTGCGAATATGGCTGACTCTTTGTATGCGATTAAGACACTTGTTTTCGAGGAAAAGAAATTTACGCTGGCTGAGCTTAAGGAAGCACTTGCGAATAACTATGGAAAAGAACTCCCTGCAGAAAACACGCAGGAGATTTGTGAGGGTATCGTTAGAGAACTGTTAAATCAGGGCGTAGAGCTTAACGAAGAACAAATCGCAAAAATCTGCCGTATGGTATCGGGCGGAAACGCAGGTGAAGGTGCTTCTAAATACGGAGCAATCCACGAAATGATTGAAGCGGTACCGAAATTCGGTAATGATATTCCGGAAGTTGATGCGTTTGCAAGAGACGTTGCATATACCTACACCAAACCGATTGAGAAGTATAAAAATCCTCGTGGTGGTCAGTATCATGCAGGTCTGTATCCGGTTTCTGCAAACGTTCCGCTTGGCGCACAGACGGGTGCTACCCCGGACGGACGTCTTGCATATACACCGGTAGCGGATGGCGTATCGCCTTCTGCCGGCCGTGATGTCAGTGGCCCGACCGCAGCAGCAAACTCGGTTGCAAGACTGGATCACTTTATTGCATCCAACGGTACACTGTTTAACATGAAATTCCATCCGTCAGCACTTGCCGGCCGTGCAGGACTTGAAAGCTTTACGGCGCTGATTCGTGCGTACTTCGACCAGAAGGGAAGTCACATTCAGTTCAATGTTGTCAGCCGTGAGACACTTCGAGATGCACAGGCACATCCGGAAAAATATAAGGCATTGGTTGTCCGTGTGGCTGGATATAGCGCATTGTTTACGACGCTTTCCCGTTCGCTTCAGGATGATATCATCAACAGAACGGAACAGAGTGGATTTTAATTAGAAGCCACTAAAAACTGTGGCTTTTATGGAGGAAACTATGGATTTGGATTATATGAATGTACGAGGCAGAATCTTCGATATTCAGAAATACTCCATCCATGACGGTCCCGGCATCCGCACCATCGTATTCTTAAAAGGATGCGTGCTCCGGTGCAGATGGTGCTGTAATCCCGAATCTCAGGAATACAAAATTCAGGAGATG
>JAZSOJ010000059.1:0-4213 GCA_045536855.1 Clostridia bacterium
CGATGATATGAACATCTGCCGGCCAGTATTTGCTGTATAAGTCCGTTTTCGGCGCCTCCGGTTCATAGCCGAGTGCCGTAATATAGTTAGAAAGTGCGTCAATCCAGACATACACGACGTGTCCCGGGTCAAACTCCACCGGAATACCCCAGTTAAACGAAGTACGGGATACGCAGAGGTCTTGCAGTCCCGGTTTTAAGAAGTTATTGACCATCTCACGCTTGCGGCTTTCCGGCTGAATAAATTCAGGATGCTCCTCAATGTGCTTCATCAGAGCATCCTGATACTTGCTCATCTTAAAGAAATATGCCTCTTCTTTGGTGCGCACAACCTCTCGTCCGCACTCGGGGCACTTGCCGTCAACCAGCTGTGTATCAGTAAAGAAGGATTCGTCCGGCACACAGTACCAACCCTCATATTCACTCTTATAGATATCGCCCTGTTCATAGAGCTTTTTGAAAATTTTCTGAACGGATTTTACATGATAATCATCCGTCGTACGAATAAAATGGTCATACTCTGCGCCCATCAAATCCCAGATGGCACGGATTTCGCCTGCCACACCATCGACATACTGTTTCGGTGTAATGCCTGCCTTTTCCGCTTCTTCTTGAATTTTCTGACCGTGCTCATCCGTTCCGGTCAAAAAAAACACGTCGTAGCCCATCGCTTTTTTATACCGTGCAATCGCATCTGTTAATACAACCTCATAGGTATTTCCGATATGCGGTTTTCTTGAGGTATATGCAATCGCAGTTGTGATATAAAATTTTTCCTTGCTCAAAGCGTTCGCCTCCGTTTTTTATCCTATTCATAATATATCTATATTATCATATCACGAATGCAAGCGATTGAAAAGGTTTTTTTCAAATTTTTGTTATTTTTTCCGTTGTTTTTTCTCATAATATGGATAAAAACAAATACGGAGTGTGTATCCTTATGTCAATCAGCGTTCGAACTGACCTTGCCTCAGAAGCATATGAAATGCTTACTGAAGCCGCCGAAGAGCTTTCCGGCATCGAAAGTCACAACGAAAATTTGGACGGCGTCAACATTCACCGTGTGTTGGTTAAAACAGAAGATGCCGCAAAGCGCATCGGAAAGCCCTGCGGAAACTATATTACCATCGAGCTGCCTCCGCCGCAGCTTGCCTCAGGCGAAGAGCTTGCCTCCGCCTGCCGACTCATCTCGCAAGAACTCCGCCGCCTGTTGTCCCTTACTCCCGACAGCACCGTTTTAGTCATCGGGCTCGGCAACCGCAGTATCACGCCCGATGCCCTTGGACCCCAAGTTGTTTCACAACTTTTTATTACAAGACACCTGTTTTCTCATCTTTCGAAGGATGTCACAAAAGATCTGCGCCCCGTCTGTGCGATTTCCCCCGGAGTTCTTGGTATCACCGGTATCGAAACCGAAGAAATTGTGCGTGGCGCAGTGGAAAAGGTAAAGCCCGATTGCGTGCTTTGCATCGATGCCCTCGCTGCCCGAAATATGCATCGGATCGGCGCAAGCGTTCAGCTCTGCGACACCGGAATTGCTCCGGGCGCAGGAGTGGGTAACCACCGTCACGCCTTAAACCAAAAAACACTTGGCGTGCCCGTCATTGCACTCGGCGTGCCAACTGTCATTGATGCAGCAACTATTACCGCCGACACCTTAACACTCATCACCAAAACGATGAAAAAAGAAAGCGGAAAAGATGTCCCGCTTTTTGGTGTTTTGTCCTCGATGGATCCTGAGAATTATGCCTTGCTTGCAAAAGATGTCCTCTCTTCCGATTTGGGTAATTTCATTGTCACACCAAAAGAGGTGGACCTTTTGATTGAAAAGATATCAAAATTGATTGCTGACAGCATCAACTACGCCCTATTTGAACGTTTGTCCCCTGACGAAATCACGGAATTTCTCTCATAAAAAAGTGAGGAGCTATGCTTTCGGCACAGCTCCTCGGGGGGGGATTATTATGAAAATTAGAGAAATAGTTTCTGCCAAAGGAAATCCTTTGACAATTTCATTATAACTTTTGTTTATGTCAAAACTATGAATAAACCGTAAATAATATCCATTTTTTCTTTTTCCTTGTCTTTCGTGTAAACTGCCCAAAGATAAAACAGGAAAATTTTTAAATTTGATAAAAATTTATCCAACTTTTGCTTGCAAGTTGGAGTGAAATAATATAAAATAAGATAGGCAAATTAAGAGAGTTTGAAAAATATATGATGAGGTGAACAGAAAATGAGACAAAAAACTGTAGAAGACATCGCCGTCAAAGGCAAGAAAGTTTTAGTCAGATGTGACTTTAATGTGCCGATGGATGACGCCGGCAACATTACCAACGAAAACAGAATCAACGGCGCTCTCCCGACCATCAAATACTTAATCGGCGAAGGCGCAAAGGTAATCCTTTGCTCTCATATGGGTCGTCCGAAGGGCGAGTTCAATGAAAAATATAGCTTAGCTCCTGTTGCAAAACGTCTGTCCGAGCTTTTGGGCAAGGACGTCGTTATGGCAAAAGACGTGATCGGCGACAGCGCAAAGGCAGCGGTTGCTTCCATGGCTGACGGAGATATCGTAATGTTGGAAAACGTTCGTTTCCATGCAGAAGAAACCAAAAATGACCCGGAATTTTCGAAAAAGCTCGCTGACCTTGCTGAAATCTTCGTAAACGATGCCTTCGGTACGGCTCACCGTGCACACTCCTCCACCGCCGGCGTTGCTGATTATCTGCCGGCAGTTGCAGGTTATCTGATTCAGAAAGAAATCGAAATCATGGGCGGTGCGTTAGAGGCTGCAAAGCGTCCGTTTGTTGCTATTTTGGGCGGCGCAAAAGTAAAAGATAAGATTGGCGTTATCAACAACCTCTTAAACAAGGTTGATACCATCATCATCGGCGGCGGTATGGCTTACACCTTCTCCAAAGCTGCAGGCGGTGAAATCGGCGATTCTCTGTGCGACGATGAGCGCCTCGAATACACGAAGGAAGTATTGGCTCTTACAAAAGAAAAAGGCGTTAAAATTCTTCTGCCGACCGACAATATGATTGCAGATGCTTTCGCAAATGACGCAAACCGCAAGGTATGCAAGACCGGTGAAATCCCGGCAGGCTGGCAGGGTCTTGACATCGGACCGGAAACCATTAAAACCTTTACCGAGGAAATCAAAAACGCAAAAACCGTCATCTGGAACGGACCGATGGGCGTATTTGAAATGAGCAACTTCGCAACCGGTACGGTTGAGGTTGCAAAAGCAGTTGCTGAAGCAGATGCAACTACTATCATCGGCGGCGGCGACTCCGCTGCAGCTGTTGAAATCTTAGGCTTTGCTGATAAGATGACTCACATTTCCACCGGCGGCGGCGCATCCTTGGAATTCTTAGAGGGTATTGAGCTTCCGGGTATCGCTTGCCTTTTGAAAAAAGAGCGCAAAAAGGTCATCGCAGGTAACTGGAAAATGAACAAAACCCCGACCGAAACCAAAGCGTTGATTGCTGAGCTTGCTCCGCTCGTAGCATCCAGTGAAGATACCGTTATCGTATGCCCGACGGCTGCTTGTCTTTCCGCTGCTGTTGAGGCTGCAAAAGGTACCAATATTAAGGTTGGTGCGCAGAATATGTATTTTGAAGACAGCGGTGCATTCACCGGTGAAATCAGTGCTGATATGCTGCTTGATTTGGGCGTAGAATATGTCATCCTCGGTCACTCTGAGCGCAGACAGTACTTTGCTGAAACCGATGAAACCGTAAACAAGAAGGTCTTAAAAGCTTACGAAAAAGGCCTCATCCCGATTATCTGTGTTGGCGAAAGCTTGGAGCAGAGAGAACAGGGCATCACCAATGACCTCGTTCGTATGCAGACCAAGATTGCTCTTAAGGATGTAACCGCAGAGCAGGCAAAAACTGCGATCATCGCATATGAGCCGATCTGGGCAATCGGTACCGGCAAAACCGCTACCACTGCTCAGGCAGAGGAAGTATGTAAAGCAATCCGTGACTGCGTAAGAGAAGTGTACGGCGAAGCAGTTGCAGATTCTATCACCGTTCAGTACGGCGGCAGTGTAAAGGCATCTAATGCCGCAGAATTATTCTCCGAAGCTGACATCGACGGCGGTTTGGTCGGCGGTGCAAGCTTAAAGGCTGACGAGTTTAAGAGCATTGTAATCTACAAATAATTGGAGTTTTGAAGATGAAAAAACCTTTATTATTATGTATTATGGA
>JAZSOJ010000128.1:0-2202 GCA_045536855.1 Clostridia bacterium
GGCTTTGCCCGTGAGGTGGCAGACCGTGTCCTCTTTATGGATGAAGGCGTGATTGCAGAAAGCGGGACGCCTGAGGAGATTTTTGAAAATCCGCAGAATGAAAGAACAAAAGCGTTTTTAAGCAAAGTCCTATAAATTGCAAATTGCCGCAGGTCGCAGGGAGCGACTGCGGTTTTTTGCCATCAAAACGTGTTATTTCGGGAGGTGTTGCAGATGAAAATTACGGTGCTTGATAAACTCTCATTGGGTAGAGATTTAGATATTTCTGCCGCAAAAAAGTACGGCACCGTTGTCAGCTATAACACAACCTCACCGGAGGAAGAAACAGAGCATATTGGCGACAGCGACGTGCTTTTTGTCAATAAGATCCGCTTGGGTGAGCATAACCTGAAAAATGCATTGAATCTGAAGCTGATTTGCGAAGCGGCGACCGGATATGATAACATCGATTTAAATTATTGCAGAAAACGGGGGATTGCGGTTTGTAATGTCCCCGGATATTCGGTTCACAGTGTTTCCCAGGTGACGGTAGCGCTGGTGCTTTCGTTGGTGAATCACCTGCCTGAATATATGGCATACACGGAAAATGGCGTATATACCGACGGGAAAACGGCCAATATCCTGACCCCGGTCTATCATGAGCTTTGCGGGAAAACCTGGGGTATCGTAGGGTATGGTGCCATCGGACAGAAAGTGGGCGAGATTGCCCGTGCCTTTGGCTGTAGAGTGCTTGCCTTTAAGCGCACGCCGATCGAGGGCGTTTTGTGCACGGACCTTGATCCCTTGATGAAAGAAAGCGATATTATTACCGTGCATCTTCCGCTGTCCGAGGAGACCCAGGGTTTGATCAATAAAGACCGAATTGCTCAAATGAAGCCAACAGCGATTTTGGTCAACACCGCCAGAGGTGCAGTTTGTGATGAGGCGGCACTTTGCGAGGCGGTGAGAAAAGGACAGATTGCCGGTGTCGGCGTAGATGTGTTTTCTAAAGAACCGTTCCCGGCGGGTAGCCCGTTTGACGCAGTAAAACATCTTCCAAATGTCTGCTTAACACCGCATATGGCTTGGGGAGCAAAGGAATCCAGAGAGCGTTGTTTTTCGGAAATGCTAAAGAACATGGAAGCGTTTTTCGAAGGCAAAAGGCGCAATCGGGTGGATTGAGCACGCTGTTGTTTTACTGCAGAAATGCTGCTGAATAACCCTATTTGATTGGCGTAGAAGACGATTTCGATTTGCTTTTGCATCTTTTAAAAATTAAACTTAAAATAAAATACGGCAAAGGAGAGTACGAATGAAAAAATCGGTAAAAGAAATTTTGGCAATGATCAAGGAACATGATATTAAGATGGTTGACTTTAAGATGGTCGACATCAGCGGTCAGTTCCGCCATGTAACCATTCCGGCGAAAAACTTCTCGGAAAAAACAATGAAAAACGGTATCGGCTTTGATGCGTCGAACTATGGCTATGCTGTTGTAGAAAAGAGCGACATGGTCTTTATTCCTGACCCGGATACTGCTGTCATTGATCCGTTCTGCGAGATCCCGACACTTTCGATGACGGGTAATGCGATGATTATCGATAACCCTGAAAACAGACCCCTCGCCCAGTATCCGAGAAATATTGTGCTGGCAGCGGAAAAATACTTAAAAGATAGCGGTATTGCAGACACCATGCTGATTCTGCCTGAATTTGAATTTTATCTGTTTGACCAGGTCGGTTGGGAAGTGAAGCCGGATTCCATCGGGGTGGCTCTTGATGCTCAGCAGGCACACTGGAACAGCGCAGAAGAAGGGCTCGGAAACATTGTTGCAAAGCAGAAGAACTATCACATCGCAAAGCCGTTTGATACCACGTATGAAGCGAGAAGCGAAATGTGCATGTTAATTGACGATGCGGGCATTGCGCTTAACTACCATCATCCTGAGGTTGGGGCCGGCGGTCAGTTCGAGATTGAGCCGGAGCTCGGCCAGATGTCTAAAATGGCGGATGCAACCATGATGATTAAATACATCATCCACAATACCGCAAGAAAATACGGCTTATCCGCAACCTTTATGCCGAAGCCGATTATGGGTGAGGCGGGTAACGGCATGCATGTACATATGCTCCTGTTAAAAGACGGCGAGCCGGTATTCTCTGATGATAACGGTTATTCCAATCTGAGCCGTGAGGCACACTACTTTATGGGCGGTCTCTTAAA
>JAZSOJ010000047.1:0-11590 GCA_045536855.1 Clostridia bacterium
GGGATGATATTTGGCGCTATGTTGAGTATCTGAACACGCCACACCCCCGCAGGCAGAGATCTGACCGCCCAAGCAAAGAGCCGATGCCCATTATTAAAATGAGCGCAGGCACGCAAGCAAGGTATCTGCGGGCAGTAAAGATGTTTTTCAAGTGGACAGCAACAGAAAACCTTTACCCCAATATTGCAGACAATATCAAAGGTGCAAAGGTAAGGGCAGATAATACAAAGCGTGATCCCCTGCAGAAAGATGAAGCAATCGAACTGCTGCAATCCATCGATCGCAGCGACCTTGTGGGCAAGCGTGATTATGCAATGATCCTTTTGTCAATCACAGCAGGCTTGCGAATTATCGAAATGCAGCGTGCTAATATTGGAGATCTTGAAACCATCGCAGGCGAAAAGGTGCTATTCATCCAAGGCAAGGGACACGATGAAAAGGACGCATACAAGAAGCTGACCCCGGAAGTTTTCGCAGCCATTAACGAATATTTGACCGCTAGAGGATGCCGGGACAAATCCGCAGCATTATTTGCAGGAGCAGGCAACCGATGCAATGGGGAACGATTGACAGAGCCGAGCATTTCCCGAATTATCAAGGAACGCTTAAAAGCTGCCGGTTATGATACCCACCGCATAAGCGCCCACAGCCTGCGCCATACATCCGTTACCTTTTTATTGGAAGCAGGCGCAACCCTGCAGGAAGC
Organism: Clostridia bacterium; assembly: GCA_045536855.1. Lineage (GTDB taxonomy): Bacteria > Bacillota > Clostridia > UBA1381 > UBA9506 > RGIG1666. The sequence goes on from JAZSOJ010000047.1 coordinate 707, forward strand.
ACAACATCATGCAAGGCACGCAAGCCCCGAAACCACGGGAATATATGCCCACAACATCGATCAGCGCAAGGATCACAGCGAACAGCGCATTTACAATTTCCTTTTTGGAATTGAAACCGATGCAGCAACCCAAGCCGCAGATCTGCTTCACCAAATGAACGCCGATCAGCAGCGCAGGGCGCTTGATCTGCTGAAAGCCATTGCAGGCTGATCAGAAAGGGGGATATAAGAGCATGGAACAGCTTTTGACCGGCAAATATTACTATTTTGATTGCATGAATGCTTTTGTTTCAAATCGTTTCTTTGAAATCACAGCTTTTGAGAATGAAGCCGATGCAATCAAGACCGCTGCGAACTATGAAGCAACCCTAATTCTTTACACGCTTGAAAATGGCGAAACCATCGACCGCAAGATCATTTATGATCCATCTGAATTTTGAAAGGAGAGTATAACCACATGGCACACGCAGGCGGCAGACCACGCAAAGCCGTTACCGTTGAAGTGATCCCGGATCTTGAATACTTCACGGTACAGCAGGCGGCAGATCTAACCGGCACACACATTCACACCATACAAGCAAGGCTGCGGGATGGAACATTGAAAGGAAAAAAGCTAGGCGGCAAGTGGAAGATCTACCGTGAAAGTCTTTTCAATGTTAAAGTCGATGCAGACCTTAACACAGAAAAGAGGTGAAAAACACATGATTTTAACCGTTGCAATGGGCAAAGGTGGAACGGCAAAAAGCACAACCACCGCAGCCATTGCCAACCTTGCAAGGATGAACGGAAAGAAGGTGCTTGTATTGGACATTGACCCGCAGGGGAATTGTACTGCAGCACTAGGCGGCGATAATGGCGGCGCCGGTATGTATGACCTTTTAACAAGGAAATCGAAGCCGGCAAAGCTGATCCAACGCACACCGCAAGCCGATCTGATCCCTGCAGGTGAAGAATTGGCAAACGCAATCGCAGCAATACAGAATAAGCCAGGGCGGGACAACATCTTGAAAGCCGCCCTTGCGCCCGTTGTGGGGCTTTATGATCTGATCCTTATTGATACCCCACCCGATATAAATACATTGCTTATAAACGCCCTAGCCGCCTCTGATACGGTGCTTTTACCGATGCAAGCGACCTTGTTTTGCTTCATGGGCTTGCAACAGATGGGCGAAACCATCGCACAAGTAAAGGAATACTGCAACCCCGATCTAGGGATCACCGGCATTGTATTGACCAAACACAACCCACGCAGCGCACTTGCCCGTGATATTGTCCCGGAGATCCAACAGCAGGCGCAGGCGATGGGAACGAAGGTATTTAATACCCACATCAGACAAGCTGCAGCCGTGGAGCAGGCGCAAATCATGCGGCAATCACTCTTTGAGTATGCCCCCCGATCGACCGCTGCAGCCGATTATATGGCGTTATATGCCGAAATGAATTTGAAAGGATAATTGATCATGGCTAACAAGAAATTTACCGCAATTCAAAACACAGCCCCTGCAAAGGCTGCAGACACCGGCGCAGAAGTTTATCGCTTCAATTTGAAGTTGCCCATTGAATGCAAAGACTTTCTGCAGGAAATGGCATGGCGCAACCGTACCACCATTACAGAATACCTTGCGCAGCTTGTGCGTGCTGATATGGATGCCCACCCCGAATGGATGGAAGGTATCGACCATCTGAACAAGTGATAGAGGGGACACACGATGCACATTAAATACACCGACCACACCAAACACAGAAAGGGGATGATATATTGAAGCTGTCAGAAATCAAAAAACAAATGGAAATCGCTGCAGCTGCCCCGATCAATGAAGATGGAACAAGCGAATATTGGGATCTATTGCCACGATGCCCTTATGGGGAATTGCCTGCAAGCCTGCAGAAAATCGCACGCCAACGCTTCACGATCGACAATCTGCGGAACTTCCTGCAGGATTGTTACACCGTGGATGAATGGGAAAGTCTTGTTTCTGATCTATCGGCTGAATGTTTAGATAAGATCCTGCTACGGGCAAGAAATACAGCCGTTTACACCATCGAAAAAGAAATAGGCGAGTTTTCACCCATGCTATACGGTGATCATGCTGTTACAGCTTTTGAAACAGCCATATCAAACCATGAGAACGCACCAAGAACCGAAAAAGGGAAGAAAGCAAGGATCAGCGCCAACAAAGCAGCAAGGGGCAATCAGCTTGTTTCCGCAGGCTATTATCAGATCGCAATTTCTGATAAAAAGTACCAACACGCATTGACCACCAAGAAGAACAAAAGCGCATACATCCAAGTTATGACACCAAATTTTTTCGAGAAATTGGACTTTACCGGCGGTGTAATAACATGGGACAAGGAAGTTGCAGGCGTAATCAAAAACAACCGGCGGGGAAGCTATGAAGATATACAAGATATAGATCCCGCCCTACTGACCCAAATATACACCGCAGCAGTGAAGGCGCATAAATCACACAGCGGATTTACAATCACAGTTTACCTTTACAAATTTCTGCGTGAAATGGGTATCGATCCAGGGAAGAACAACGCCCCCGACATTATGCGCAAGCTGCAATCCTATGAAAACTGCATCGGAATTATGCCAGGAACGGGAATAATCGCAAAGCTGTTTTCTATTATTGAAATCAACGCAACAGACAACACAATGACTTTTGCAGTACCGTATATTTTCCGTCTGATCGATGAATTGGAAAGCAAAAACAAGATCGAGCGCAAAACCAAAGATGGAGATATTGAGTACATCGCACCGTATCACAATATGCTTGTTTATTCGACCATCGGAAACGAAAGAAACAAAACAGCAGTTGAACTTGTGTATCTGATCATTGCAGGACTTCACCAAAGAGGAACGCCACCCGATGCAAAAACCTACGCAAAAAGAAATATGCAGCATGAAGATCCCCGCCTTGTTACCTATCAAACATCGTTCAATACATTATTGAATGATACAACATACTTAAAAAAGCGAGTTGATGCGTACAAAAGCACCGCAGACAAAAACAAGGCGCTGCGCAGGGCTTTTGAAAAGGCATATCAGCTGATCGATACGAAAACAGATGCCGGGGAATACTTCATAGATCTGAAAATTTCTAAAATAATTCCCACCATGAGCACCCTTGATGATAAGCTGACGATCACCCATCATGGCATAAATGGAGATTATAAGCCGAAAAAATAAGGGGGGAAATGTCCTAAATTAAGGGGGGAACTGTCCCGAAATAAGGGGGGAAGTGTCTGCAATAAGGGGGGAAGTGTCCTAGCCAAAAACGGAGAAAACGAGAGAAAAAGCCCCGTATAGGCTAGAAAAACGGAGAAAACAGCTAATTCAAAAACCCGCAATTACTAGTTATATAGTAAACTAGTAGCGTGCAGGCAGGGGGCTTGATGCCCCTGCCGCCGTACAGTATAATATAAATGACCACAAGGAAAGCCGAAAATCTGCGCCTATGTTCAAGTATCGGCAGACCTTAACACACAAATTCACCGGCGAAAAGGTATAAAAAAAGCCGCTGCAAGGCACACCGACCAAAGCACACCTTGCAACAGCTCCGCTGCGGATCTGAAATCCGTTGCCCTTTTATTATATCAGCCGACCGGCGAAAAATCAATAATGAAAGGAATTTTTACAAATGATCACTAGCAAGCAGAAAATCGAGAAGGTAAGACAGAAAAAAGCAGAGTATGCAGAAATGCGTGCGCAGTTGTGGGCAATCGTTATCGATCCCGAAGCTGCAGCCGCAGATAAGACGGAAGCAAGCCGCCTTGTAATGCAGATCGATCAGATGAGGTACAGCGATTATGAAAATTGTAATTGAGAACATCCCGCAGGAATTGGCAACGGTGCGCCGTTGGGTATGTTCAGCGGATAATAAATCCCCCGTCAATCCCCGTTCCCTGCGTGGCGCTTCAAGTACCAATCCCGACACATGGGGCAGCATGGCTGAATGCGTGGCAATGATCGGCAGGACTTGCACCCTTAAAAACGAGAAAACCGGGCAGGACGAACAACATACAGTTGTAGGCGTAGGATTTACGCTGGGCGATGGATGGGCAGGCATTGATCTTGATGCCCACAACGACATGACCATTCCCGAAACGGTGCTTGATGACTTCAAGGCGCTAGGGACTTATGGCGAAATCAGCCGCAGCGGAAACGGCTATCACTTTATAGGCAAATACAACGGCGAAAAACTTATAGGCACAACGCTTCAAAAAATACCAGGCGAAAGCGCACCGGGCGAATGCGTGGAGATCTACACCGGCGGACGATATTTTGCGATGACCGGCAAAGCCCTTGCCCCCGATCTGAAACCGATTGACATTACAGAAGGCTTGCAAAAACTGCATCATAAGTATATCAAGAGTGTAAGAGATGCACGAAATGCACGAAATACAGCAAATATCACAAATACACGCAATACACAATATGCAAGCAATGGCGAATGGCTGCAGCGCAATATCGATGAAATACTTTCCCATATACCGGCAGAGGATCGGGACACATGGATACAAGTAGGGGCGGCGCTGAAACTAGAGGGCTTCCCCTTTGAAGTGTTCGACAGTTGGAGCAGATCCGCAACAAACTATGGCGGGACAGCCAAGGCATGGAACAGCTTCAAGCGTGGCAATGGATGGAACGGGGGAACGCTTGTAAACCTTGCCCGATATTATGGATGGGACTATCAGAAAGCAGAGGACAGATATTTGCAGTATTATGAACAGATGGCAAAATCGAAGCCGCAGAACGCCCCACAAGCGCCTTTTGATGGTGTGGTAATACAAAACCCCATCGAAGAAGAAAAGCCCGTAGAAACGCACGCAGAGCCTGCAGACGGTACAAGCCTTTTTGATGCGTTTATCGATAAGATCCAAACGGAAAAATACAGACCCATTGAAACCGGCATGACGGATCTTGACCGCCTGCTAGGGGGCGGCATTATGCGGCAGGGCTTGATCATGCTAGGCGCTGCCCCTGGCATGGGCAAAACAACACTAGCACAGCAGATCTTTGAAACGATGGCGAAAAACGGAACGGAAGTATTATACTTCAATCTTGAAATGAGCCGTGAACAGCTGCTTGCAAGATCTATCAGCCGTGAGATCAGCAAAAACGGCATAAATCTGACCGCTGCGCAGATCCTTCGTGGTTATGAATGGTCTAGCCTGCAACGGCGAAAGATTGAAGAAGCTGCAGCCGAATATCGCAAAACCATTGCACCAAATATGATTTACAACCCCGGCGGCGATGGGGGCAACATCGTTCCCACAATACCGGCAATCCTGGGCGCATTGCATGGCGCCGGTGATCGAGCCAAGGCAGAGGGCAAGCAAAGCCCCGTTGCCGTGATCGACTATCTGCAGCTTATTCAGAGTGAAGGCAGAGAGGATCAAGGCGAAACGATCAAGAAAGCCGTTGCCGCCTTCAAGCAGTATGCCATCGATTATGAAACCTTTGTATTTGTGATCATGGCAAATAACCGAATGAGTAACGCAAGCGGACACGCCACAATGGAAAGTGGCAGAGATACAAGCGCCATCGAATACAGCGCAGATATTCTGCTGCAGATGACCTTTGCAGTATGCAAGAAATACTATGCAAAAAAGTTGCTTGATTTTACCGAGCCGGTAAAGCCGAATGCGATTGATGATCTAGCCCCACACAAAAAGAAGATTGCTAGATCTAACATCCTTTTAACCGTGGCAAAAAACCGAATGAATGAGCCAGGCGGGCAGCTGCTTTTGCATTTTGACGGTGCAGTAAGTAAATTCACACCGCACGACACCCGGCATGATGACAACAGCATTCCTGCGTGGGTATATGAAGCAGACGAAGCCGAAGAAGCAGACTGAATATAATACAAGGGACGGGGCAACGCAGCAATGCGACCCCGTTCTTTTTTTGTGGTTATTTTGTGTTAAGGTCTACTTGGACTTTTACATAGAGTACAACAGACACACGAAATACAACGCATATTCTCTGTATCTTGACATTCCTTTGTATTTGTGATATAATAAATATACAAAATACATCGTATATTTTTCACAGAAAGGATGATATAAATATTGACCGATAAGGCAAGAGAAGCACGCAACGCATACAAGCGGAAGTGGTACAAGGAAAACCCCGAAAAGCGCAGAGAATACGAGCGCCGATATTGGGAGAAGATGGGGCAGGCTGCATCAGAAAGCGCCACAGACCCCACAAAAGCCCAAATTCAGCCACAAATCAGCGGGGGGAATGCTAGTGAATGACCGCAAAGAAAAGGCGCTGCAGGCGCTGCTAGTGTCCCCTACAAGGAAGGCTGCAGCCAAAGCCGCCGGCATTGATCCCGAAACCCTGCGCCGGTATCTGAAAGATCCCGAATTTTTGCAGGCATACAGAGATGCAGCAGCCGACACGATGGATGCAGCTACAAGGCAATTACAAGGCACGCTGAATGCTGCAGCTGACCGCCTTTTGAAGATCGTAAACGATGACGAACAGCCACCCGCCGCACAGATCCAAGCCGCAAGAACATTGCTTGAATTTGCATTGAAGTTTACCGAATTTAACGATATTCTGCAGCAGCTTGAAACGGCAGAGGGGGGCGGCAATGTATTATGACACCCTGCGCCGCCGTGTAATGGCTGCAAAGAAGTATCGGCAGGCAATGACCACCAGCAGAGCCGATATATTGGACAGCATCGCACCGGCATATATTCCCCTTCATGATGACATTATCAGAGGGGATCACAGCATCTACCATTTGCCAGGCGGCAGAGGATCTGCAAAGTCAAGTTTTGTATCGCTTGAAATTGTAGATGGAATGATGAAAGATCCTGCAGCGAATGCCGTTGTATTCCGTAGGACAGCAGCAACCCTGCGTGATAGTTGTTTCAGCCAAATTTCATGGGCGATCGATGAACTAGGCGCAAGCAGCTTGTGGCGTGGCAATGTAAGCCCGATGCAGTTTGTCTATCTTCCCACGGGGCAAACAATCATTTTTCGTGGGATCGATGATGCGGGTAAATTGAAATCCTTAAAGCCCCGCCGTGGTTATTTTCGTTATATATGGTTTGAAGAATTTTCAGAGATGCAGGGCGCAAACACGGTGCGAAATGTTATGCAAAGTGTTATGCGTGGCGCAGATGATTTTATCTGCTTCAATACATTTAACCCGCCGATCAGCCTTAATAATTGGGCAAATCAGCATATTTTGCTACCCGATGACCGGGCAACGGTATTCAAAACAACCTATGAAATGATACCCCCCGAATGGCTAGGATCTGCATTTATTGCGGAAGCAGAGCGCCTGCGTGAGATCAACGAAAACGCATACCGGCATGAATATCTAGGTATTCCCGTCGGCTGCGGCGGTGAAGTTTTTCCCAATCTGCAGGCAAGGGAAATCACAGATGCAGAAATCGATCAGCTGCAGTACCTTTACAGCGGATGCGATTTTGGTTTTGCGCAAGATCCTATGGCATATATCCGGGCAGCTTATGACGAAAAGCATGATACCATCTATATTTTGGATGAAATTTACAGAAAACACATGAGCAACAAACAGCTTGCAGATGAAATCAAGCGCAGGGGATATGATAGCACCGGCAGATATTCCCACTATGCAAGCCCCATGATGGGCTTTACTTCAAGTGAGATCCCGGCAACCGTCATTTGCGATTGCGCAGAGCCGAAATCCATTGCCGATCTGCAGAATGAGGGGATCAAGGCTATTGCCTGCAGGAAGTTTGCGGGATGTGTTCAGTATCGTATCAAGTGGCTGCAGCAGCGGCGAATTATCATAGATCCAAAGCGCACCCCGAATGCGTGGCGTGAATTTTCAAGCTATGAATATGAAGTAAGCAAGGATGGCGAAATTTTAAGCGATCTTCCCGATAGGGACAATCACACCATCGACAGCCTAGCTTATGCCCTTGATAGAATTATTTATCGCAGGGGCGTTTCTGCGTAAGAAAAGAGGTGAGAAACACGGCGCATTTACAGATCCATTGCGGGGACTGCGGCACAAGTTGGAAGGTGCATAAGTATATGCCCACCGACAGCACGCCTACATTTTGCCCCCTTTGCAGCGCAGAGATCGACCCGATGATATGGCAAGATCTGATCCTGCCTGCTGCATCTATGTTACACAAAGCAAACAAGGCTTTAATCGAAGCCCACACCGACCAAAATACAACCCCCTTCTTTGTGGATGTGATCGCAGATCATTATTGCAAAGACGATGTAAACCCAAATTGGGAGAGAGGAAACGAAACCTATTAAAATTCTACATTCTGAAAAGATCGGCACATTCAAGGGCGGCGATTGCTTCCTGCAGAGGATAGACGATCGACCGGTGAATTATGCCGAATGGTGCGTTTTCTATAAGAATAACGGGCATTACTTCCCCACACGGGAAGAAGCCGAAAAGTATTTGCGAAAACGAAAATTTTTGAAAGGATAATCGAATTGAGTACAGCAAATAAGATCTTTGTTGTGGTTATTGTAGCAGCGCTGATCCTTGCCTTGGCAGGCGGTTTGTGGTATCTGCAGCAGCCGAAAACGGTTATTGATACAGATACCCTGCTAGTAACCCGTGAAGGCGCTATAACGACCGTCTGCGACCTTGTAGGGGATGAACAGTATCATTTCCGCACCGTCAGAGTAAGGCGCACAGACAGCCCCACAGAGCCGCACAGAGCCATTACCACAAACACCATTGAAATTGAGATCCTGCCGCATGGTATCTTGAAGATCACCGACAAAACGGCAGGCAAAGTATATGAAATTGGGCGCAGATCGGCGCTATTTGCGAGGTGATCAGATGCAGAGAGATGAAACCCCCATCGCATGGGAACGGGACAGCATGGGGCGCAAATTTAGACGAGTAGGCAAGGGATGTATCGAGTATGCCCCCACAATCACCCTTGCCGGCGGCGTAGAAATCTATGAAGATGAACTAGATGACTTCCACAAACGGCAGAAAGAAGCAGAGGAACGGCGCAAGGCTGCTGCAGCGGAAGAATTGCGAAACCGTCCACCGGCTAGATCCTGCCCCTTCTCCAACGGATGCCACACACTTTGCAAGCGTGAGCAATGCAAAATTTTCTATGAAGGGCAATGCAGTATTGCCACCGTAGCCGATGCCCTGGGCGTGGAGATCGAGAAAGCACCGGCAAACGATAAGCGAAAGTGTCCTTTTTCAATTTATGGCAAATGCGAGGGATGCGCACTGTATCACCACGGATGCGCAATTACCCGAATTGCAGCCGCACACATCAAAAAATAATGAATTGAGGTATAACAAATGAGCAAGTTTAATCATTTTATCAGACAGATCAACGACATTGCAGCGGAAGCATTCAAGGAATATGCAGCCGCCGAAACTGCATACAAGAATGCAGAAAGCAAGAAGAACGCATACCCCCGCAAGAATGGTTTAGGCTATGAATACGATGCCAAAAGCGCCCGATATGCAGCCGAATATGCGGAAGCATTGGCAGCCTATGACAAATTCCGCAAAAATGGTTTTTACGGTTACAGAAAGCGCATGGACGAGGTGCGCAAGGAATTTGTGGCAGCAGTTGAAAGCCATTTCACCGCAGATCCTGCAGCGCTTGACATGGCAACGCTTGAGCTGCTGAAAAGTGGTATTTTGAAGCCTGCAGAGTACAACCGTCTTATGGATAAGGCTATCAATGACAATAACCACACCATGGCAAGAATGATCGGACAGCACGCAAAGGCAGCTGCAGAGAATACCACCGATCGAGATACTGCAACGGCGCTGCGTTCCGTTTCCTACAAAAGCAACGGCATGAACGGCAGTAACTATGTGGAAGCCTTCGACTTTGTAACCGGTCTGTATGATCGCTGCAGCCGCAATCCTGCGCTTTATGGCAAGTGGGACGAATTGGCAGGCGAAGTGATCGAAAACTTTTAATTATGGCAGTAAGTGAAAAGCATCTGAAACGATCTGCAGACAATGAGCGTGAAGCCGCTGCAATTTGCTTGTTTTGTACGAAAGAGGAATGCACCGGCGCCGATAGTTGTTACCGAGAGCAAAAGAAACTGCGACAAAGGCAGTACCAAGCCGACCGCAGATCTGCAGAAAGATCCCTGGATAAATTCTACAATGAGATGCAGGCGAAAGAGCAACGCAGGCGCCGCTATGAAGCGCAGCAAGCATTCCATCGCAAGAAGGCTGCAGAATAACAAAGCTATTTCCCTATTTCAGAAGTAGGACATAGATTTTCTCCTTTCAAAAGGAAGCCGCCCGGCAATAGTTGGGCGGTTTTCTTTATGCCTTTTTATGTGTTAAGGTCTAAAAAGACTTTAGCATAGACCCCCGATTTTTAACAAATATCGAAAATATCAGAAATACACTTGACATACGAGAACAAATACTGTATAATAGGAATAGAAATAGGATAGGGGGCAAGGATCATGCAAGAATTGATGACCACAAGCACACAAATTCAGCCGCTGCAGGGCGTGGAAACTCTGCTTGATCAGTTTATTTGTTATATCGATGTAAAGGAAATCACACGGGAAAGCTATTTTGTTTGCTTGCGTGATTTTATGGCATGGCTGAATGAAAATTGCATCAGACAGCCCCAAAGGGACGATATACGGCGCTATGCAGAGTATCTGAACACGCCACACCCACGCAGGCAGAGATATGACCGCCCAAGCAATGAGCCGATGCCCATTATCAAAATGAGCGCAGGCACACAAGCAAGGTATCTGCGGGCAGTAAAACTGTTTTTCAAGTGGACAGCATCAGAAGGACTTTACCCAAATGTTGCCGACAATGTAAAAGGCGCAAAGGTTCGAGTGGATAACAAAAAGCGTGATCCGCTAGAAAAAGATCAAGCAATCACGAT